>JAQSXO010000261.1 GCA_029256625.1 Cellulosimicrobium sp.
CGCACCGCCGTCGTCGCCGCGTCCTCGGGCCTCATCGTCTCGATGATCGGTGCCGCCGCCCCGGCGACGGCCGCCCCCGTCGACAACGAGTCCGGCAAGCTCAACGCCGTCGACCTCAGCGCCCTCACGGCGCAGGCCCGCCAGGCTCTCGAGGCCGCCCCCGCGGTGACCGTCGCGGCCGACGCGGCGTTCACGATCGAGCAGGCCGCAGCGCCTGTCACCGTGACGCCGGCCCCCGAGCCGGAGCCCGAGCCGGAGCCCGTCCGCACCACGCAGACGAGCCGCACGCAGGAGCGTCAGTCGCAGTCCGAGGCGCCTGCCCAGCAGGAGGCGTCCGTCGACGTCCCGGCCTCGGCCTACGGCTCGACCATCGTCTCGATCGCCGCTCGCTACGTGGGCGTCCCGTACGTCTACGGCGGCACCACCCCCGACGGCTTCGACTGCTCGGGCTTCACCAGCTACGTCTACGCGCAGGTCGGCATCAGCCTGCCGCGCACCTCGAGCGCTCAGGGCTCCGTCGGCACCAAGGTGTCGCGCGACCAGGCGCAGCCGGGCGACCTCATCTGGACGCCGGGCCACATCGCGATCTACGCGGGCGACAACATGATGATCGACGCCCCGCGCCCCGGGAAGACCGTCCAGTTCCGTCAGATCTGGCAGTCGAACCCCACCTTCATCCGCGTGGCCTGATCGCCCACGCTCTCAGGGCCTCAGCGGTCACTGGCCTGACGAACCCCGTCACCCCGCGCATCGTCGCGAGGAGGCGGGGTTCGTGGCATTCTTGACGTGTTCGTGACTCGTGGCAGACGGACGAGCGGGCTGGTCTCGGCTAGGTTGGTCGTCCGATGGCACCGGGCCGTCGAGAGGAGAGTCGCTCATGACCCGCACGGAATCCGTCCTCGTCGGCGTGGACGGCTCGGCGCCGAGCCTGCACGCTCTGGACTGGGCCGCGGCGTACGCGCTGCAGGTGGGCTGGCCGCTCCACATCGTCTGCACCTACTCCCTGCCGTCGTTCACGGCGGCCTCGCTGGACGGTGGCTACGCGGCCCTCGACGACTCGGCCATCCAGGAGGGTGCGCGCGCGGTCCTCGAGGAGGCTCGCGCGCGGTCCGAGGCGGCCGGCGTCCGGACGACCGCGACGGTGACGACGGGGGACGCCGCGGGCGTGCTCGTCGAGATGTCGCGCGAGCACTCGCTCGTCGTCGTCGGCACCCGTGGCCGCGGCGGGTTCACCGAGCGCCTGCTCGGCACCGTGTCGTCGGCACTGCCCGCGCACGCCCACTGCCCGACCGTCGTCGTGCCGTACCGCTCCGACGCGAAGGACGCCGAGGGCGCGCCGCAGGAGCTCCCCGCGGTGAAGCCGCTGCGGCGCATCGTCGTCGGGGTGGACGGGTCGCCGTCGGCGGAGATCGCCCTGCGGCACGCGATCCGTCAGGCCCGGGCGTGGGACGCGGAGCTCGTCGCGGTCGCCGGTGTCCCGGTCGGTGCCGGCGCCGGTCTGCTCGCGTGGCTGCCCGCGTCGATCGACCACGAGCAGGTCCTCGCGGACATCACCGAGGGCCTCAACGTCATCATCGACCGCCACGAGGCGGAGCACCCGGGGCTCACGATCAAGCGCATCGTGCTCGACGGCACGGGTGCGGAGCTGCTCACGGAGTTCTCGACGGCCTCCGACCTCATCGTCGTCGGATCTCGCGGCCGCGGCGGCTTCCGGGGGCTCCTCCTCGGCTCCACGAGCCAGGCGGTCCTGCACCACTCGGCGTGCCCGGTCATGGTCGTGACGAAGAAGTGCGAGGACGACGCGCCGGCGACCGAGGACGGCTGAGCCGGTCGGCGACCACCAGGAGCGCTCCAGCGAGCGCTCCGACGATCATCGGCGACGGCACGAGCACGACCGCTCCCAGCGTGAACCACGCGACGAGTCCCCAGCCCACCGCGGCGGGCGGCACGATGCTCTTGGACGCGAGCCACCAGACCAGGCCGCCCAGCAGGACGAGCGGCACGGCGAAGCTCCCGACCCCGCTCCAGAACACCACCTGGTCGTCCAGCGTCGCGGCGCTCGGCCGTGCGCCCGGGAAGAGCGGGACGGCTGCCCAGAGGCCTGCGTCGACCCACGCGGCGAGGCGGTCGCGCCCGACCGCCGAGACGATCACCAGGTGACCGGCGCCCAGCGTGACGAGCGTGCCTGCGGCGATGCGCGCCGCCCTCAGCGCGCTCGACGGTGTGTCGGTCATGGAGGCTCCTCCGATTCATACGGCGACGTACGCTTCATGCGTACGGTAGCGTATGTTTCGGACCGCCGACGACTCCACCGACCGAGAGGACTCGAGATGCCCGCCCGCACGCGCACGCCCCGGCACCGCTGGGTCGACGCCGGCCTGGACGCGCTCGCCGAGGGCGGACCGGACGCCGTCCGGGTCGAGGTCCTCGCCGCCCGGCTCGGCGTCACGAAGGGGGGCTTCTACGGGCACTTCCCCGACCGCCCGGCTCTCCTGGAGGCGATGCTCGACGACTGGGAGCGGCGCTGCACGGACGCCGTGCTCGCGGAGGTGGAGGCCGAGGGGGGCGACGCCGTCGAGCGGCTCCGCCGGGCCGGACAGCTCTCGCACTCCCCGGACCAGCACCGCCTCGACCTCGCGGTGCGCGAGTGGGCGCGACGTGACGAGGGCGTCGCCGAGCGCCTGCGGCGCGTCGACGACCGGCGCATGGACTACCTGCGCGGGCTCTTCGCGACCTTCGTGGACGACCCCGACGAGGTCGAGGCCCGCAGCACCCTGATGTTCTCGCTCGCCGTGGCGCGGCACTTCATGGTCGCGCACCACCCCGGGCGCTCGACCCGCGAGGCCGTGAGCCTCGCGGGCGAGCTCCTGCTGCGGAAGGACCCCGGCCGGTGACCGGTCAGCTCCGGTTGCGGTAGAGGCGCATCGTGATCGGGGCGAGGACCGCGGTCAGGACCACCGACGCGACGAGGACCCACACGATCCCCTCCGTCGCCGGCTCGCCCGCCATCAGGCCGCGGACGGCCGTCACGAGGTGCGTGACGGGGTTGACGTCGACGAACCGCTGCAGCACCACGGGCATCGTCGACGGGTCGACGAAGATGTTCGACGCGAACGTGAGAGGCATGAGCACGAGCATCGACGTGCCCATGACGGCGTTGGGGGAGCGCAGCACGAGCCCGAGCGCCGTGAACACCCAGCTCAGCGCGAACGCGAACACGAGCAGCAGCACGATCCCGAGGACCACCCCCACGACGCCGCCCGGCGGGCGGAAGCCCAGCACGAGGCCGAGCGCGAGCGTCACGACCGACGCGATCGTGTAGCGGACGGTGTCGCCGAGCAGCGCCCCGACGATCGGCGCGGGCCGCCACACGGGCAGCGACCGGAACCGGTCGAACACGCCCTTGCTGATGTCCGTGTTCATCGTGTAGCCCGTGTAGATCGTCGTGAAGAGCACCGCCTGCACGAGGATTCCGGGCAGGAGGAACTGCAGGTAGCTCTGCACGTCTCCGGCGAGCGCTCCGCCGAACAGGTACGTGAACATGAGCGTGAAGATGACCGGCGAGACCGTGACGTCGAAGAGCTGCTCGGGCACGTGCTTGATCTTGAGCAGCGCACGCCACGTGTAGGTGAAGGTCGCCGACACCGGCGACGGGCGCGACGGTCGCTGCTCGAGCGCGACCGCGGCCCGCAGCGCGTTCGCCTCCGGCGCGCGCAGCTCCGCGGCGGTGATGGTGGGGTCGACGGCCATCAGGCCACCTCCTCGATCGTCTCGTCGTCCTCCATGGGCTGGCCCGTCAGGGCGAGGAACACCTCGTCGAGGCTCGGCTGGCCGAGCGTGAACTCCGGGACCACGATGCCCTCGTCCCCGAGCGCGGGCAGGATGCGCGCGACGTCGGCCGCGCCGTCGTCGGGCACGCGCGCCGTGAGCGCGTACGGGTCGTTCGCCAGCGTGATCTCCGTGCCGAGCAGCGCACCCACGACCTCCGCCGCGCGGCCCCGCTGGGTCGCGTCCGCGAGCCGCACGTGGACCGCGCCCTCGCCCACGGAGCGCTTGAGCTCCGTCGCGGTGCCCTCCGCGATGACCTTGCCGTGGTCGATCACGGCGATCCGGTCGGCGAGCTGGTCCGCCTCCTCCAGGTACTGCGTGGTCAGCAGGACCGTCGCACCGTCCGCGACGAGCACACGCACGATGTCCCACACCTGGTTGCGGCTGCGCGGGTCGAGGCCCGTCGTGGGCTCGTCGAGGAAGATGACGCGCGGGCTCATGACGAGGCTCGCCGCGAGGTCGATGCGGCGCCGCATGCCGCCCGAGTACGTCTTGACCTGACGGTCGCCCGCGTCGCCCAGGCCGAACGCCTCCAGGAGCTCGGCCGAGCGCCCGCGCGCCGTGCCGCCGAGGAACCCGTAGAGCCGCGCGAGCATCACGAGGTTCTCCGTCCCCGTGAGGTCCTCGTCCACCGACGCGTACTGCCCGGTGAGCCCGACGACGGAGCGCACCTTGTCGGCGTCGTGCACCACGTCGTGGCCCAGCACGCGCGCCGTGCCCGCGTCGGGCCGCAGGAGCGTCGCGAGCATGCGCACGGCCGTCGTCTTGCCCGCGCCGTTCGGACCGAGCACGCCGAACACCGTGCCCTCGGGGATGAGCAGGTCGATGCCGTCGACCGCCTTGGTCACGGACTTCCCGGTCGTGAAGTGCTTGACGAGGCCGCGTGCCTCGACGGCGAGGTCGCCGCGTGCAGTGTCGGTCATGTCCCCTCCGCGGGATGGTCGTTCGCCGCTTCCGGCGAGCCGCCCGGCTCTCCGGGCCACCCACCCACCGACCGTCGGGGCCGGCAGAACTCATCGGTCGCGCACGTCTTCCATCCTGCGCCGCGCGGGCGCCCGAGGACCAGTGCGATTCGTCAGTTCCCGCGGCGAGTGATACCCCTGATCGCCCGAGGTAGACCCGTGGTCTGCCGAGGTAGAGCCCTGGTCGCGCGAGGTAGGCCCGTGGTCCGCCGAGGTAGAGCCCTGGTCGCGCGAGGTAGACCCGTGGTCCGCCGAGGTAGAGCCCTGGTCTGCCCAGGTAGAGGCGTGGTCGTGCCGGACGGCGGGTGCTCGTCTAGGGCGGCCCGCTCACCCCGGGTTCGCCGGTCGCACGGCACTGTGGTGGTGCCGTCCACGGGGGTCTCCACCCGGTCGAGCAGGTGGCCCGGGCAGGTCAGGCGAGCAGGACGCGCCCAGACCGCCTGCTCGACGCGACGGCGCCCGGCCGGCGACAGAGCGCGGTGGCCGAGCGGCGGCGGCACGTGACGGACGAACTCGTGCACTGCGGGCACGGTGCGCAAGGGACGCGGAGACCAGGGCGAGACGGAGTAGGGCGGGGTGGGTGGTGGTGCCGCGTCGTGGCGGGCCTGGCGGGAGCCGCGAGGAACGAGCGGCCCCATCCCGCCCACCCGACCCGACCACGCGCCGTCGGGCACAAAGACCACGGCTCTACCTCGCGGAACCATGGCTCTACCTCGCGCAACCATGGCTCTACCTCGCCCAACCATGGCTCTACCTCGCCCAACCATGGCTCTACCTCGCGCGACCACGGGTCTACCTCGCGCAGCGGCGTTTCTGCCTCGGAGGGCCGCGTTGGTCCACGACTACTGCGCGGCGGCCTCCGCGGCGGCGAGGAGGACGCAGGTCGCGACGCCGTCCATGGCGACGCGGACCTCCTCGATCGGGGGGAGGGTCGGGGCGAGGCGGAGGACCTTGTCCTCGGGGTCCTTGCCGTAGGGGAACGGGGCGCCCGCGGGCGTGAGCGCGATGCCGGCGGCCTGGGCGAGCTCGACGACGCGCGACGCGGTGCCGGGCACGACCTCGAGGCTGACGAAGTAGCCGCCCTTCGGCTCGGTCCACGACGCCACGCCGGTGCCGCCGAGGCGCTCGGCGAGGATGCTCGTGACGGCGTCGAACTTGGGGGCGATGATGTCGCGGTGCTTGCGCATGTGGGCACGCACGCCGTCGGCGTCGCCGAAGAACAGCGCGTGGCGGAGCTGGTTGACCTTGTCCGGGCCGATGGACTGCGCCGACAGGTGCTTCTTGTACCAGCCGACGTTGGCGGAGGACGACGCGAGGAAGGCGACGCCGGCGCCGGCGAACGTGATCTTGGACGTCGAGGCGTAGAGGATCACGCGGTCGGGGTGGCCGGCCTCGGCGGCGAGGGAGATCGCGTCGGCGCTGCGGACCTCGTCGTCGGTGAGGTGGTGCAGTGCGTACGCGTTGTCCCACAGGATGCGGAAGTCGGGGGCGGCGGCGGGCACGGACACGAGCGCGCGCGCGACGTCCTCGGTGACGACCGACCCGTCGGGGTTCGCGTAGGTCGGCACGACCCACATGCCCTTGATACGGGGCAGATCCAGCGGACCTTCTCCTCGCGGCCCCACGGGCGCTCCGACCCAGGGACGCCGAAGAGGGTCGCGTACGCGAGCGTGTCGTACATGAGCGTGAGGCTCGCGTTGCCGCCCGCGAGGAGCTGCTCGACGGGCACGCCGAGCAGCTCGGCGAAGATCTCCCGGAGCTGTCGGAGGCCGTCGAGGCCGCCGTAGTTGCGGACGTCGGTGCCGTCGGCATCGGTGTGCACGCCCTCGCCCGGGAGCGCGAGCAGGGCCTCGGAGAGGTCGAGCTGCTCGGCCGAGGGCTTGCCGCGCGTGAGGTCCAGCTTCAGCCCCAGGGCCTGCAGGTCGGCGTACGCGCGACGCAGGTCGTCCAGGGACGACGCGAGGGTGGTGGTACCGGGTGCGGTGTGCTCGGGCGTGGTCACCCTCCGGACTCTACCGATCCCGCGCAAGGCGCGTGAGCGCGTCCTCCAGGGCGGACAGCCCGGTCTCGAGGTCGTCGGAAGAGATGGTCAGCGGGGGAGCGAGGCGGATGGTCGACCCGTGCGTGTCCTTGGCGAGGACGCCGCGCGCGAGCAGCGCCTCGCACAGGTCGCGCCCGGTCCCGCGGGCGGGGTCGAGGTCGAGCCCCGCCCACAGCCCGAGGCCGCGGGCGCCGTCGAGCAGCCCGGCGTCGACGAACCCGCCGAGCCGGTCCTGGAACCGCGCGCCGAGCTCGCGCGCGCGGCGCTGCGGCTCACCGGTGGCCAGGAGGTCGACGACGGCGAGGCCGACCGCGCACGCGAGCGGGTTGCCGCCGAACGTGCTGCCGTGCGTGCCCGGGGTGAGCACCTCCAGCACGTCACGACGGCCCACGACGGCGGACACGGGCAGGATCCCGCCGCCGAGCGCCTTGCCGAGCGTCACGAGGTCGGGGCGCACGCCCCACGTCTCGGTCGCGAGCGTCGTGCC
>JAQSXO010000262.1 GCA_029256625.1 Cellulosimicrobium sp.
GGCGGCCGCGTGCCCGACGGCGCGCGGCCGCCCCGCCCGGGGCCGCACCGCCCCCGGCACGAGCCTCGCCGACCCCGGCGAGCGACGACCCAGCGAGCACGAACGAAGGAGGCGACTGCGATGGCCGCGGTCACCGGACCGGCCGGTGCGCTCCGAGCGACGCGCCCGGCACGCCTGAGGGGACGTCGTCGTCCCGCCCCGGGCGGGGGAGCGACGAAGGGCGGGTGGCGGGTCACGCCCTGGCTCTTCCTGCTCGTCCCCGTGGGCATGCTGCTGCTCTTCACCTACGTCCCCGTGGCGAACATGGTGTGGTACAGCTTCACGTCCTGGGACGGGCTCGACCCCGTCAAGGAGCCCGTCGGCTGGAAGAACTACGTCGAGATCTTCACGCGTCCCGAGATCTTCCGCGTGTTCCTCGTGAGCCTGTACTACCTCGTGGGCGCGGCGGTGCAGCTCGTGCTCGCCCTGTACTTCGCGACGATCCTCAGCTTCAGCACGCGGTTCCGGAACTGGTTCAAGGGGATCATCTTCTTCCCCTACCTCATCAACGGGGTCGCGATCGGGCTCGTCTTCCTCTACTTCTTCCGGCCCGGCGGGACGCTCGACGCGTTCCTCGCCGCGTTCGGCCTCACGGAGCCGCCGCTGTGGCTGGGCGACCCGTCGCTCGTCAACGTCTCGCTCGCCGCGACGAGCGTGTGGCGCTACATGGGTCTGAACTTCGTGCTCTTCCTCGGGGCGATCCAGTCGATCCCGAACGAGCTCTACGAGGCGGCCGACCTCGACGGCGCGAACGCGTGGCAGAAGTTCCGCTTCATCATCGCCCCCGGGATCCGGCAGATCATCGGGCTGTCGGTGATCCTCGCGGTGTCGGGCGCGCTGTCGGTGTTCGAGATGCCCTTCATCATGACGGGCGGCGCGAACGGGTCGGAGACGTTCGTCATCCAGACCGTCAACACGGCCTTCACGTTCTCGAAGGTGGGTCTCGCCTCCGCGATGGCGGTCGTCCTGCTGATCATCGTCCTGCTCATCTCGTGGGTGCAGCGACGCATCGTCCCCGACGAGAGAGGTGACCTCGTATGAGCGCCGCACCGCTGCGCACGTCCGCCACGACGGACGACGGCGCCCGGACGCCGGACGCGCCCCTGCCGCGTCGCGACGTCGGCGACACGCCCGCCCGGCCGCTCCCCGCGCCGTCGGCCACGGACCGGGTCCGCGCCGCGTGGGCGCGCTGGTCGCGCGGGGCGAGCCCGGTCCTCGGCCCCGTCGGCACGACCCTCAAGTACGCCTCGCTGGTCGCGGCGTGCCTCGTCGCGGTCGTGCCGCTCGTGACGATCTTCATGGCGTCGTTCAAGACCCAGGCCGAGTTCCGCGAGACCGGGCCGCTCGACCCGCCGTCGAGTTGGACGAACCTCGACAACTTCGTCACGGCCTTCACGCGCGGGGGCATGCTCCAGGGGTTCGTCAACACGACGATCATCCTCGTCGTGGCCCTCACCGGGACGATCATCATCGGCACGATGGCCGCCTACGCCATCGACCGCTTCACGTTCCGGGGCCAGCGGCTCGTCGTCGGGGCGTTCCTGCTCGCGACGCTCGTGCCCGGGGTCACGACGCAGGTCGCGACGTTCCAGATCGTGAGCGGCCTGGGCCTGTTCAACACCCGGTGGGCCGCGATCGTCCTGTTCATGGGCACCGACATCATCTCGATCTACATCTTCCTGCAGTTCATGAAGTCGATCCCGAGGTCGCTCGACGAGGCGGCCATGCTCGACGGCGCGAACCGCCTGACGATCTACGCGCGGATCGTCTTCCCGCTGCTCAAGCCGGCGATCGCCACCGTGATCATCATCAAGGGCATCGCGATCTACAACGAGTTCTACCTGCCCTGGCTCTACATGCCGAAGCGGGACCTCGGCGTCATCTCGACGTCGCTGTTCCGCTTCAAGGGCCCCTTCGGCGCACAGTGGGAGGTGATCTCCGCCGGGACCGTGCTCGTCATCGTCCCGACGCTGGTCGCGTTCCTGCTGCTCCAGCGCTACATCTACAACGGACTGACCTCAGGAGCCACCAAGTGACGAGCACGACCGCCCCGACGCCGACCGCACCCGCCGCGCCGGCGACCGACCCCGCACGGCTCGTCCGGCGCGAGCTCCACGTGGGCTGGACGGCGCGCGCCGTCGCGGGTCCGGTCCCCGCGCACGTCGCGGGCGTGGAGGTCCCGGCCTCGGTCCCGGGCAGCGCCCACACCGACCTGCTCGCGGCCGGGCTGATTCCCGACCCGTACCTCGACGACCACGAGAACCTCGTCGCGTGGGTGGGGCGCTGCGACTGGGAGTACCGGACGACGTTCGCCTGGTCGGCGGCGGACGCACCCGGCCTGGACCGGCACGACCTCGCGTTCGACGGCCTCGACACCGTCGCGACGGTGTCGCTCAACGGCACGCGCGTCCTGAGCACGCGCAACCAGTTCCGGACCTTCCGCGTCGCCGTGGCGGACCTGCTGCGCGAGGGCGAGAACGAGCTCGTCGTGCGGTTCGCGTCCCCCGTGCGGTTCGCGGACCGCGAGTCCCTCGCGCTCGGCTACCGCCCGCAGGTCAACAAGCACCCGTACAACGCGATCCGCAAGTCCGCGTGCAGCTTCGGGTGGGACTGGGGGATCGACGCGCCGTCGGTGGGGCTGTGGAAGCCGGTGCGCCTCGAGTCGTGGTCCACGGCGCGGGTCGCGTCCGTGCGCCCGCTCGTCGCGGTGGACCTGCCCGACGACGCGTCCTCCCGGGCGGATCACCTCGCCACTGCGCCGGGCCGGGTCACCGTGCACGTCGACGTCGAGCGCGCGCCGGTCGACCCGAGCGGCGCCGGCACCGCGGACGACGGGCCGCTCGCCGTGCGTGTCGCCCTGCGCGGACCCTCCGGCTACCACGACGCCGAGGTGGTGCTCCCCGCGGGGGCGACGACCGCCGTCGTGCCGGTGGACGTCCCGGACGCGGCGCTGTGGTGGCCCCGCGGGTACGGGGAGCAGCCGTTGTACGACGTCGAGGTGACGCTCACGGCGGGCGACGTCGCGCTCGACGGGTGGGCCGGGCGCACGGGGTTCCGCGACGCGCGGCTCGACCTCACGCCCGACGAGCACGGGACGTCGTTCACCGTCGTGGTCAACGGGCGCGCGGTCTGGGTCAAGGGCGCGAACTGGATCCCCGACGACGTGTTCGTGCACCGCGTGACGCGCGAGCGCTACGCCGCGCGCCTCGACCAGGCGGAGCTCGCGAACATGAACCTCCTGCGCGTGTGGGGCGGCGGCATCTACGAGGCCGACGACTTCTACGACCTGTGCGACGAGCGCGGCATCCTCACGTGGCAGGACTTCGCGTTCGCGTGCGCCGCGTACTCCGAGGACGAGCCGCTGCGGTCGGAGGTCGAGGCCGAGGCGCGCGACAACGTCACGCGCCTGTCTCCGCACCCGAGCCTCGTGGTGTGGAACGGGAGCAACGAGAACATCTGGGGCTTCGGGGCCTGGGGCTGGGACCTGCGGCTCGAGGGCAAGTCGTGGGGCCTCGGCTACTACACCGAGCTGCTGCCCGGTGTCCTCGACGAGCTCGACGGGACGCGCCCGTACACGCCGTCGAGCCCGTGGTCGGGGAGCCTGGACGTGCACCCCAACGACCCCGACCACGGCTCGATGCACTCGTGGGAGCTGTGGAACCGGCAGGACTGGCCGCGCTACCGCGACGACGTGCCGCGCTTCATGGCGGAGTTCGGCTGGCAGGGCCCGCCCACATGGTCGACGCTCACGCGCGCGATCAGCGACGACCCGCTCACGCCCGAGTCGCCCGGCATGCTCGTGCACCAGAAGGCCGCGCAGGGGAACGACAAGCTCACCGACGGGCTCGTGCGGCACGTACCGCTGCCGGACGACATGGAGGACTGGCACTGGGCGATGTCCTGGAACCAGGCGGTCGCCGTGCAGGTCGCGGTCGAGCACCTGCGCTCGTGGGCGCCACGCACGATGGGCTCCGTGGTGTGGCAGCTCAACGACTGCTGGCCCGTGACGTCCTGGGCCGCGGTGGACGGCGACGGGCGCGCCAAGCCGCTCCTGCACGCCCTCGCGCACGCGCACGCCGACCGGCTCCTCACCGTCCAGCCGCGGTCGACGGACGGCGGCATCCCGGCCGGCGACGAGACCGACCGGCTCGTCGTGGTCGTGGCCAACGACACGGACGAGGTGTGGTCGGGCGACGTCGTGGTGCGACGCATGTCGTTCGACGGCACGGAGCGGCGGGCGACGTCGGTGCCGACCCGGGTCGACGCGCGCGGGACCACCAGCGTCGAGGTGCCGCGCGACGTCGCGACGCCCGACGACGCGGCGGCGGAGCTGCTCGTCGCGACGCTCGGCGGGGCCCGCGCGCTGTGGTGGTTCGCCGAGCCGCGCGACGCCTCGCTCACGCCGCCGCGCCTCGTCACCGAGGTGCACCACGAGCCCTCCGGCTGGGCCGTGCGGGTGACGGCGGAGAACCTCGTGCGCGACGTCGCGCTCCTGGCCGACAAGCTGCACCCGGGCCTGCGCGCGGACGACATGCTCGTCACGCTCCTGCCCGGCGAGTCCGTGACGTTCCACGTCACCGGTCCCGCCGAGGCGCTCGCGGGCGTCGAACCCGGGGCCCTCGTCGCCCCGCGCGTGCTGCGCTCGACGAACCAGCTCGTCACCGGGCGCGGCCGGCGCTGACCCCGCCCCGGAGGGAGGGGCCCGGTGGCCGACCGGGTCCCTCCCTCCAGGGCTCCTGGGTCAGGTGTTCCCCGCGAGCAGGCGGTCGACGGCGGCGAGCGGGATGGGCTCCCAGTCCGGGCGGTTGCGCGACTCGTAGACGACCTCGTACAGCGCCTTGTCGAGCGTGAGCGCCCGCACGAGCGCCTCGGACGTCACGCGGTCGACGCCGGCGGTGTCGGCCCGTTCGTACGCGTCGAGGAACGCGGTGCGCGCCTGGACGGCCCACGCGGCGTCGCGCGCGCGCCCGACGGCAGCCGCGTAGTCGAACGACCGCACGATCCCGGCGACGTCGCGCAGCGCGAGGTCCGGGCGCGTGCGCTCCGCGACGGGCCGCAGGGGCTCGCCCTCGAAGTCGAGCACCTTCCAGCCGAAGCGTCGTGCGTGCAGCACCTGGCCGAGGTGCAGGTCGCCGTGGACCGTCTGCAGCCGGGGGAGGGCGTCGGGGACGCGCGTGACGTTCGCGAGCCGCGCGGATGTCCGGTCCCAGAACGCGGCGACGTCCGCCGCGCGCCGGCCGAGCGCGGTGGAGGACGCGACGGCCTCGTCGGCGCGCCGGCGCAGGTCCGCGACGAGCCAGCGCGCGTCGACGGGCGAGCCGACGTCGAACGCGCTGCGGAGCGCGGCGTGCAGGTCGGCGAGCACGCGC
>JAQSXO010000263.1 GCA_029256625.1 Cellulosimicrobium sp.
CCGACGCCCGGCGCCGGCCGTGGACGTCCCGGACAGCGCCGAACCCGGGGTCGTTCCCCGTCCACCGCGGTGGGTGAGGAACAACCCCGGGTTCGTCCGGAGACCGCCATGACGCGCGGTCTCAGGCGGTCGCAGGGCAGGCCGTGCTCAGACGCCGCGGGGCGGCGTCGGGCCGCCGGATGCTCCGCCCGAGCCGCTGCCGGCCTGCGTGGCGAGGAGGTCGCGGATCTCCTGGAGCACGCGCACGTCCTCCGCCGGTGCCTCCGGCTCGGGCTCGACGTCCTTCTTGCGCATCGACGCGAGGTGGTTCATCGGCAGCACGATGAAGAAGTACAGGGCGACTGCCACGCACAGGAACTTGAAGAGGGCGTCGAGGATGAGGCCCAGGCTGAAGACGGCGTCGTTGATCTCGAACGTCCCCACGCCGGTGAGGTCGGGCTTGCCGAAGATCGCGGCGATCAACGGGTTGATGAGACCGTCCACCACCGCGGTGATGATGGCGGAGAACGCCGTTCCGATGACGACGCCGACCGCCAGGTCGATCGCGTTGCCCCGGAGCACGAACTCCTTGAATCCCTGGAACACGCCCTTCATGTGCTGCTTCCCTCTCGGTCGGTGGTCCGCGTGGCGGCGGTGCCACGACAGGTGCACGCGCGATCCTCCCAACGCGCGCGACGACCGGCAACGGCTTCGCCCGGCGGGTCGGGCACCGGCGGGCCGTTGACCCGTCAGGGCACGAGGACGGCCGTGACGGCTGTCTGCCCGCTCACGGTGGCGAGCCGGACGGCCTCCTCGGCGCGCACGGCGACGAGCGTCACGGCGTCCGAGCCCGGCCCGCTCGTGCCGAGGAGCCCACCGCCGTCCTCGGGCTCGGGCGCCGGGACGACGACCGCCCCGCGGGCGAGGTACGGGTCGCTCGCGGCCGGATCCGAACCCTCGGGCGGCTCGTCCGTCAGCGCCGTCGTGAACGCGAGGTCGCCGGTGGCGAGGAGGTCGACGCGGTCTCCCGGGCCGAGGAGCGCGGCGACGCCGGGATCGAGCCGCACGGGTGCGACCACGGTGCCGGCCGGTGCCGCGGCCGCGACGTCGCCCCCGGCGACGAGGGCGGGCTGCACGAGCGTGCCCGCGGGCAGGGCTACCGTCGCGCGGTGCCCGACGACGTCGTCGGGCCGTGCCGCGGTCCCTGTGGGGACGAGCCCCGCGGGCACGTCGTCGACGCGGAGGTCGGCGCCGGCGATCACCGCGCCCGCCGGGACGTCGCGCGTCGTGACGACGGCCGGCGCGGTGGGCGGTGGGGGAGGATGCAGCGCCCCGACGACCACGGAGGCCGCGGCCCCGCAGCACAGCGCGGCCACGACGAAGCGGGACCGCCACCACAGTCCGCGCAGCAGCCGTCGGCGGGCGGGGGAGCGGTCAGGTCGTGGGAGGGGGTGGAGCGAGCGGGGCATGGGCGCGACCGTAGCCGCGGGCCGTCGCCACCGGGCCCGGGTCGGTGCCGTCCTGTGGACGGCGCGGGGTCCGGTGCCCCGACGGCTGGCCTGTGGTCGACGGCCGTCGCCCGGGACGCGCCGATCAGCCGGCTCGGGCCGCGTCAGCTCAGGACGAGGCGGCCGAGCTGCCCGACGAGGACGTGCTGCCCGTGCTGCCGGACGTGCTGCTCGTGCTCGACGTCGCCGAGGACGACGCGGGCTTCGTGGCGGGAGCGGTCGAGGACTTCCCGCCCGAGCGCGAGTCCGTGCGGTAGAAGCCCGAGCCCTTGAACGTCACGCCGACGGAGGAGAACACCTTGCGCAAGCGGCCCGAGCACTCGGGGCACACCGTCAGGGCGTCGTCGCTGAACGACTGGTGGATGTCGAAGGCGTGACCGCAGGCGGTGCACGTGTACGCGTAGGTGGGCACGGGTTCTCCTCGTTCACGAGACGGCCGTCGGGCGGCCACCGGCGGGTCGGGATCGGGTCGGTCTCGGCCGGGTCGTCGGTGTCAACACCGCCTGGCACTCGAAACTTCCGAGTGCTAATCATACGCGGCCCGGCGCTCGCCCCGGGCCGGGTAGTCTCGCATCCGTGTCTGTGCACGAACCCGCCGAGGCCCCCGCCGGTGACTCCGTCCCCGGTGCCGACCCCGCGACGCCGGCCGAGGCGCCGGCCCCGCCCCGGCGCCGGCGTTCGGCACGACGGCGCGTCCTGATCGGCGTGGCCGTGCTCCTGGTCCTCGCGCTCGTCGCCGGTGCGGCGTTCGTCGTCGTCACCGTGCGCCGGCCGCTGCCGCAGACGTCCGGCGAGGTCGAGATGCCGGGCCTCGAGGGACAGGTCACGGTGCTGCGCGACGCCCAGGGCGTGCCGCAGATCTACGCGGACACGCCCGAGGACCTCTTCCGCGCCCAGGGCTACGTCCAGGCGCAGGACCGGTTCTTCGAGATGGACTACCGCCGCCACGTCACCGCCGGTCGGCTCGCCGAGCTCGTGGGCGACAACCCCGACGCGATCGCCGCCGACACCGTGACCCGGACGTTCGGCTGGCGGCAGGTCGCCGAGGAGGAGTGGGACGTCGTCTCGCCCGAGACGAAGGCCTACCTCCAGGCCTACGCCGAGGGCGTCAACGCGTACCTCGAGAACCGCAGCCCGAACGAGATCGCGATCGAGTACACCGTGCTCGGCCTCCAGGTGGACGTCGCCGAGCCCGAGCCGTGGGACCCGGTCGACTCGCTCGCGTGGCTCAAGGCGATGGCCTGGGACCTGCGCGGCAACTACGACGACGAGCTCGAGCGGGCCCTCTCGTACGGCACCGTCCAGGACGCCGGACGGGTCGCGGAGCTGTTCCCGGCCTATCCGTCCGAGGTCAACGCGCCGATCCTCGACCCGGGCGAGCTCGAGAACCCCCAGAAGATCGCCAGCGAGCTCGACCCGGAGGCGCCGGTCCAGTACGGCTCGGAGCACCTCCAGGGCGCCCTCGAGGCCGCCGACCGTGCGCTCGACGCCGTCCCCGTGCTCATCGGGCGCGGCGAGGGCACGGGCTCCAACTCGTGGGTCGTCTCCGGCGACCACACCGCGAGCGGCAAGCCGATCCTCGCGAACGACCCGCACCTCGCCCTCGGGGCGCCCGGCATCTGGGCGCAGGTGGGGCTGCACTGCAACGAGGTCGGGCCGCAGTGCGCGTTCGACGTCGCCGGCTTCTCCTTCGCCGGGTTCCCCGGCGTCGTCATCGGTCACAACGCGCAGCTCGCGTGGGGCCTGACGAACATGGGCGCCGACGTGACCGACTTCTTCGTCGAGCGCGTGCGCGACGACACGTACCTGCGCGGCGACGAGTGGGTCCCGCTCGAGACCCGCACGGAGACGCTGAGCGTCGCCGGCGGCGAGGACGTCGAGCTCGAGATCCGGACGACGGTCCACGGCCCGATCGTCTCGGAGGCCATCCCCGCGACCGAGTCGGCCGTCGAGACGCCGGCGCTCGACACACGGCTCGGGGAGTACGCCGTCGCGCTCCAGTGGACGGCGCTGGAGCCCGGCCGCACCGCCGACGCCGTCTTCGCGTTCAACCTCGCCCAGGACGCCGACGACATGCAGGCGGCCGCGGCCCTGTTCGAGGTCCCCGCGCAGAACATCGTCTTCGCGACGGCGGACGGTCAGATCGGCTACCAGGCGCCGGGCAAGATCCCGGTGCGCCAGGCGGTGCCCGACGCCGCGGTGCCCTCCGACGGGACCTGGCCCCGCGACGGCTCCGACGAGCGCTACGACTGGCAGGGCTACGTCCCGAGCGAGCAGATGCCGCGCGTCGTCGACCCCGCCGAGGGCTTCGTCGTGGCCGCCAACCAGGCGGTGCTGCCCGACGGCGTCGCGCCCTTCCTCACGACCGACTGGGACTACGGCTACCGCTCGCAGCGCATCCGCGAGCTCCTCGAGGGCGAGATCTCCGCAGGCCGCCCTGTCGACGTCGACACCATGAACGAGATCCAGGTCGACGACCGCAGCCCCTACGCCGAGGTGCTCGTGCCGCTCCTGCTCGACCAGGAGATCGACGACAGCTTCGCCGCCGAGGGCCAGGCGCTCCTCGCGGACTGGGACTACCGGACCGACACCGACTCCGCCGCGGCCGCCTACTTCGCCGCCGTCTGGCGCAACCTGCTCCAGCTCACCTTCTGGGACGACCTGCCCGAGTCCGCGCGGCCCAACGGCGGCAGCCGCTGGCTCGCCGTCGTGCAGAACCTCCTCGAGGACCCGACCGACCCGTACTGGGACGACCGCCAGACCGTCAGCGTCGTCGAGACGCGCGACGAGGTGCTCACCCAGGCGCTCGTCTCCGCACGCCTCGACCTGACCGTCGAGCAGAGCAAGCAGCCCTCCGACTGGGCCTGGGGCACGCTCCACGTGCTCGCCCTCGAGCACCCGGTCCTCGGCGGCGAGTCCATCCCCGGACCCGTGCGCAACTGGGTCAACCCGGACCCCGTCGGCATGCCCGGCGGCTCGTCGATCGTCAACGCGACGGCGTGGGACGCGGCCTCCGGCTCGTTCGACGTGACGGCCGGCCCGTCGATGCGGATGGTCGTCGACCTCGACGACCTCGACCGCTCCACCTGGGTCACCGTCACCGGCACCTCCGGCCACCCCGCGTCCAAGCACTACTCCGACCAGCTCAAGACCTGGGCCCGCGGCGAGACCTACGACTGGCCGTTCTCCACCCAGGCCGTCGCCGAGGCCAGCAAGGACGAGCTCACGCTCGTCCCGTAGTCCCCGGGGCGCGTTACGGGAGCCAGCGCCAGCCGAGGGGCGTCGCGACGGCGTCCACCGTCTTGTCGTGGGACTCGACCGGGAGCGGGCGGTCGGACGCGTCGTAGACCTCCTCGGGGAAGACGACGGCGACGACCTTGGTCCCGGGGCGGAGGTGCTCGAGCGCGCGGTCGTACCACCCGCCGCCCTGGCCGAGCCGGACGCCGCGCGAGTCGACGGCGAGGGCGGGTGCGACGACGACGTCGGCCTGTGCGATGGCCTCGGCGCCGAGCGGCGGGGTGCCGGGTTCGGGTGGTCGGCCCGGGGCGCGGACCTGGAGGTCGGCCGGGCCGTCGTAGAGGGCCCAGTCGCGCTGCAGACCGGCACCGAGCACGGGCAGCAGGAGCCGGACGCCTCGGGCGGCGAGCCGTTCGAGGGTCTCGGACGTGCCGGGCTCGGTGGGTCGGGCGGCGTACGTCGCGACGCACGTGGCGGCGGCGACCTCAGGGATGGTCTCGATGACGTCGGCGATCGCGACGGCCGCTTCCTTGCGGAGCCGCTCGGACCGCGCCTGGCGGTTGGTGCGGATGGCCTTGCGGAGGATCTCCTTCGCGTCCTCGGCTTCGATGCTTCCGTGCAGGGGGTACGGCTGGACCGGGCCACTCATGTCCCTATTGTCACCCGGCTCG
>JAQSXO010000264.1 GCA_029256625.1 Cellulosimicrobium sp.
GCCGCAGGGGTGGAGGTGCGGGGAATCGAACCCCGGTCCGGTGACGCCGATCGAGGACTTCTCCGGGCGCAGTCTGCTGTCGTTTTTCTCGGCCCCCGCACTCACGCAGACAAGATGCGGACGGGCTCAGTCACCTTGGAGTCCCCGCAGCCCCGGTGACGAGGGCTGCGAGCAGTGGCTCTCTAGATGACGCCAGGATCCGAGTCGAGAGCTAGCTCGGGCTGACGGACTTCGGGGCTCGCTCAGGCGGCGAGGGCGAAGTCGGTGCGCTTGTTATCGGCACCTGTGTTTTGCAGACATCGTTTACGAGATAAGCCTGCATCCTCGGCCCGCTTCTCCTCGAAGCACGACCACCGTCGAAACCGATCACCCCCTGTGCAGTTGTCAAGCACTGCGCGGCGGCCGGGCGGACCCGGACCTCCTGCAGCAGGTCCAGCCTACGCGATCAACGCCGTGGCCCGCACGGTTATTTCCGCGCGGCCGGGGACCGGCGGGTCGCGCCGCCGGTACCCGCGTCGCGGCTACTTCTTTCGGCTCAGCGAGTCGACGAGCAGACCGCCCGCGATCCCGAGGAGGAACACGTCCTTGGCGAGCCCCGTGCCCTGCTCGGTAGGCCGCACGCCGTCCTCGCGCGTCATCCCCGGCGTCTTCAGGTACATGCCCACGAGCCCGGCCGAGAACACGCCGAGGCCCACGGCCACGAGCCCGGTCGGGACGAACGGGGCGACCAGGGCCGCGCCGAGCGCGATCTCCGTGGTCGAGAGCGCCTTGGTGAACTGCTTCGGCTCGACGTCCCCGAGGAACGAGTACGTCCCCGCCGCCATGCCGTGGATGCCCTGCGCGGTGGCCTCGTCCGCGCCGCGCTTGTTCAGGCCGGAGTTGAGGATGTACGCCCCCGCCGCGAGGCGCGGGATGTACTGACGGAGCTTGACCATGAGGCCTCCTGTTCGCGGTCGTCGTCTCGCCCTCGACCGTACGTCGAGGGCGGCGACGTCACCAGCGGGTGGGGCCGTCGTCGGTCCCGGACGCGCGGGCTCAGCGCAGCTCGCGCTGCCGCATGGCGCGCTGCGCCTCGCGGTTGTCCTGCTTCTCGCGCAGCGCCTGCCGCTTGTCGTACTCCTTCTTGCCGCGCGCGAGCGCGATCTCGACCTTGGCCCGGCCGTCGAGGAAGTACAGCGCCAGCGGCACGATCGTGTGCCCCTTCTCGCGCGTCTTGGACTCGAGACGCAGGATCTCCTCCTTGTGCAGGAGCAGCTTGCGCTTGCGACGCGGCGCGTGGTTGTTCCACGTCCCCTCGGTGTACTCGGGGATGTGGACGTTCTCGAGCCACGCCTCGCCGCGGTCCACGGCCACGTAGCCGTCGACGAGCGACGCCCGCCCCATGCGCAGCGCCTTGACCTCCGTGCCCGACAGGACGATCCCCGCCTCGTACACGTCCTCGATCACGTAGTCGTGACGCGCCTTGCGGTTGCTGGCGACGACCTTGCGGCCGGTGTCCTTCGCCATCCGTGTCCTACCGTCCTTCGCTGTCGGTGTCGTCGCCCGGTCTCCGCTGCCGCTGCTCGGGGACTGGTGGGCCGCCGTCGTGCCGGCGCACCAGCGTACGGGTGCCGGACGCCGCCCGGTACCGATTATCCCCCGCGGCCGGGCGGCCCGGGTCCGGGGTGCACGACGACGACGGGCCCGAGGCCGGATCAGCCCAGGACCGACATCGGGTCGATGGTGGAACCGTTGACGTACACCTCGAAGTGGAGGTGGCACGCCCCCGACAGCCCCGTGTTGCCGGAGTAGCCGATGACGTCGCCTCTGTTGACCGACTGCCCGGAGGAGACCGCGAAGCGGGTCAGGTGGTTGTAGCTCGTCATGAGGTTCGTGCCGCCGACCGTGCCGTGGTTGATCAGCACCTGGTTGCCGAAGCCGTTGCGCCACTGGGCATGGACGACGGTGCCGGGCCCGGAGGCCATGATCGGGGTCCCGCAGTAGGCGCGCAGGTCGGTCCCGGCGTGCAGGCGGTAGTACCCGAGGATCGGGTGCAGCCGCATCCCGTAGCTCGACGTCACGTGCGGCACCGCGGTCGGGTAGGACAGGAAGCTCGAGATGCTTCCCCGGTCGCCCCCGGACGAGGACCCGCCACCGCCACCACCACCGCCACCGCCGCCACCCGACGACCCGCCGCCGCCGGACGACTGCTGCTGCTGCTGGCGCCGGGCCTCTTCCTCGGCGGCCTTGCGGTCGCGCTCCGTCTGCTCGGCGATGATCCCCTGGATCTCCTGCTGCAGAGACCTCTGGGCTGCCTCGTTCTCGGCGACCTGCGCCTCGGCCGCGGCCTTGCGCTCCTCGATCGTCGCCTTCTTCGCCTGCTGGTCGACGATGAGCTGCTCGACCTCGGCCTTGCGGTCCGCCGCGGCCTTGCGTGCCGCCTCCGCGGCGACGAGGTTCTCGTCCGCCTGCTTCTTCAGGTCGGCGACCGTCTCGCGTACCGCCTGCAGGCGCGCCTCGCGGTTGCGCGCGACCGACTCCGCCTCGAGGAGGTCCTGGAGCGACCGCGACTGGCTGCGCGCCGCCGTCGACGAGACCGCGTACTCCTCGATGAACTCCTCGGTGCTCTCCGCGCCCGTGACGATGCCGAGGCTCGACACGTCGCCCTGGCCGCGGTACGCCTGGCGCGCCATCTCCGCGATGCTGGACTTCGCGTCGGCGACCTCGGTCGCGCCGCGCTCGATCTCGGCGCTGATCGCGGCCTCCTGCCCGAGCGCGTCCTCGAGCCGTTGCGCGAGCAGCTCCGCCTCGCGCTGGGTCCTCTCGACCTCGGCCTGGGCGGCGTCCAGCTCGGCCTGGGCGACGGGCAACCGCGCCTCGATCGCCTGGAGGTCGACGACCGCCTGCGCGAGCTCCGCGTCCGTGTCCTCGAGCTCGGACTGCAGCTGCTCGCGGCCGCCGAGGATCTCGGACTGGCGGCGCTCGGCGGCCGCGCGGCGGTCGTCGATGTCGTCGGCGGACGCCGACGCGACACCGCCCACGAGGAGCATCGTCGTGGCGATCAGGGCCGCGGTCGCGCGGCGAAGGTCCCGGGTCATCTCACACCCTCGTGTGCCGGTTGAGCGTGACGACCGAGGACACGGCCGCCAGGAGGAACGCGATGCCGACGAGGACCGGCGCGATGCGCAGCACGTCCGCCTCGTCGACGTAGGCCACCCACGTCACGGACTGCGACAACCAGTCCGTGACGAGGTACTTCACCCCCACCCAGAGCCCGCCGACCGCAAGGAGCGCCCCGAGCACGGCCGCGATCGCCCCCTCGAGGAGGAACGGGAGCTGGATGAACAGGTTCGACGCCCCGACGAGCCGCATGATGCCGGTCTCGCGCCGTCGGCTCAGGGCCGACAGCCGGATCGTCGTCGTGATGAGCAGCACCGCGGCGAGGAGCATCACCGCGGCGAGCCCGGCGGCGAGGAGCGACGCGCGGTTGAGCGCGAGGAACAGGGAGTCGAAGATGCGCCGCTGGTCCTCGACGACCTCGACCCCGGGTCGCCCGGTGACGACGTCGTTGACGACCTCGTAGTTCTCCGGGTTCGTGAGCTTGAGGCGGAAGGACGCCTGCATGTCGTCGACCGTGAGCTGCGTCCCGAGGTAGCCGTCGGGATACCGCTCCTGGAACGCCGCGAACGCGTCGTCCTTGGACTCGAAGTACACGGTCTGGATCTCGTCGGCGAGCTCGGACTCGAACACGTCCTCGAGCGCGGCGATCTGGTCGGGCGTCGCCTCGCCCGCGGCGCACGTCGGCGACGGCGAGCCGGTCGGGCACAGGAAGACGGACACCTCGACCTTGTCGTACCAGTCGTCCTTGAGCTTGCCGATCTGCGCCTGGAGGAGCATGGACGCGCCGACGAACGTCAGCGACACGAAGGTCACGAGCACGACCGAGACGGTCATCGAGACGTTGCGCCGGAGGCCCTGGCCGAGCTCCGCGAGGATGAACTGGAGTCGCACGCCGATCACTCCCCCGCCGTCGCCTCGACGTGGCGGCGCACCGAGCGTCGCGACGGCGGCTCGGCCGGCTCGTCCTCGGCGGCGGGCCGGGCCGCGGCCGGCTCCGCGCGCGGGACGGCCGTCGTCGGTGCCGACTCCGGCGTAGCGCCAGGCGCGGGGCCTGTGGCGGTGCCGGCCGCGGCACCCGAGGCGCTGCGGTCCGGGTCGGGGATAACCTGCCCCCGAGCCCCGTACGCGCCGTGCGCCTGGTCGCGCACGAGCGTGCCGGTGTCGAGCTCGATGACCCGGCGCCGCATCTGGTTGACGATCTCCTCGTCGTGCGTCGCCATGACGACCGTGGTCCCGGTGCGGTTGATGCGGTCGAGCAGGCGCATGATGCCGAGCGACGTCGTGGGGTCGAGGTTCCCGGTCGGCTCGTCGGCGAGCAGGATGGGCGGCCGGTTCACCATCGCGCGCGCGATGGCGACGCGCTGCTGCTCACCGCCGGAGAGCTCGTGCGGGCGCCGCTTCTCCTTGCCCGCGAGGCCCACCATCTCGAGCGTCTCGGGGACGGTGATCGCGATCGTGTGTCGCGGCTTGCCGATGACCTGGAGCGCGAACGCCACGTTCTCGAACACCGTCTTGTTCGGCAGCAGGCGGAAGTCCTGGAAGACGACCCCGATCTGGCGCCGCAGCTTGGGCACGTTCCAGCTCGACATCGACCCGAGGTCGCGGCCCGCGACGAAGACCTTCCCCTTGGTCGGGCGCTCCTCGCGCAGGACGAGGTGCAGGCACGTCGACTTGCCGGAGCCCGAAGCGCCGACGAGGAAGACGAACTCGCCGCGGCGAACCTCCATCGACACGTCGTCGACGGCCGGCCTCGCGCCGCGCGCGTAGACCTTGGTGACGTTCTCGAAGCGGATCACAGCGGCACGTTCCTCGGGTCGGGGGTCGATCCGTGGACGAACGGAGTTCGTCGCACGATCCCGAGGGTAGGCACGTGCCTCCGGCGCGGCGGGGCGGACACGCCGCGCCCGGGCGCATCGATCCGTTGCTCGGATCAACCGCCCGGATGGGCTCGCGCCGGGTCAGGCCTCCTGCTGCGCCCCGCGGCGCCAGCGAATCCCGGCCTCGATGAAGTCGTCGATGTCGCCGTCGAACACCGCGGACGGGTTGCCGACCTCGTGCTCGGTCCGCAGGTCCTTGACCATCTGGTACGGCTGGAGCACGTAGGAGCGCATCTGGTCGCCCCAGCTCGCCTTGATGTCGCCGGCGAGCTCCTTCTTCTTCGCGTTCTCCTCCTCCTGGCGCACGAGCAGCAGGCGGGACTGGAGGACGCGCAGCGCGGCGGCGCGGTTCTGGATCTGCGACTTCTCGTTCTGCATCGACACGACGATGCCGGTGGGGATGTGCGTCAT
>JAQSXO010000265.1 GCA_029256625.1 Cellulosimicrobium sp.
CGAGGCGGCGCTCGCGCGCGTGCGGACCGCCGAGCACGACGACGTCCTCGTCGAGACGTTCGTCGTGGACCGCGAGCCGTCCGTCGCGATCCGGGAGGCCGCGGCGGGGGCCGCGCTGACCGTCGTCGGCTCGCGCGGCCGTGGCGACCTGCGCGGCATGGTCCTGGGCTCGGTGAGCCAGCAGGTGCTGCACCACGCGACGCACCCGGTCGCCGTCGTGCACGCCGAGAAGGCGTAGCCCCGGACGCCCGGGCCTACGCCCAGGGATCGGTGATCTCGCGCAGGCGCGCGAGCTGGCGCCGCAGCGACGCCATGCCGCGCGCCCCGAGGTGCGCGGTCCACTCCGCCTCGACCCGCTCGAGCTCCGCCGCGGCGACGCGGGACGCCGCCTCGCCCCGGGCCGTGACGCGCACGAGCCGCGCGCGACGGTCGGCAGGGTCGGGGACGCGCTCGACGTACCCGGCGGCCTCGAGCTGGTCGACGAGGAACCCCGCGGTCTGCTTGGTGATCTCGGCCGCCTCGGCGAGCTCGGTGAGGCGCGTGCCGTGCGGCCCGACCCGTTGGAACACCCGGAGCTGCGCGGGCGTCGCGTCGTCGAACCCCGCGTCCCGGACCGCGGCGTAGACCCGCAGCTCGAGCGCGCGGTACGGGATGAACAGGAGCAGCCCGGTGTTGAGCTCGTCCTGCTCGCTCACGGGCGCCTCCGTGGTGCTTCGAGGGGTTGACCATCGTCAGTCCGGCTGACTAAAGTAGTCAGATCATCGTATCAGTTCTGGAGGCGCTCCGATGAGTGCACCCGACTACTTGATGGCGGAGGACGACGTGTGGGCGGCCGTCGCGACCGCCCGGGCCTCCTTCGTGGACCTCGTCGCCGGTCTGGACCCCGCCGACTGGGAGCGCCCCAGCCTGTGCACGGGATGGCGCGTCCACGACGTCGCCGCCCACCTCACCCTCGCCCCCACCTCCTCGCGCGCGGCGCTCGCCCGCGGGCTCGCCCGGGCGCTCGTCCGCGGCCGCGCGAGCTTCGACGGGATGATGGACCTCCTCACGCGCGAGGCCGGGGAACGCCCGCGCGAGGAGGTGCTCGCCGCCCTGCGCGCGACCGTCGGGTCGCGTCACCTCGCGCCGGGGACGACCCCGCACGTCGCGCTCGTCGACGCGCTCGTCCACGCCCAGGACGTCGCCGTCGCGCTCGGGATCGATCTCCCCGCACCGCCCCTCGCGTCCCGCGAGGCCGCCGAGCGCGTGTGGGCGGTGTCGTTCCCGTTCCGCGCCCGGCGGCGCCTCGCCGGGTTCCGCCTCGTCGCCGCCGACGTGCCGTGGCAGCGCGGCGAGGGACAGCAGGTGACCGGCTCCATGACCGCCCTGCTCCTGCTGCTCACCGGGCGACCCGCGGCCCTCGCCCACCTGGACGGTGACGGCGCCCGCCGTCTCGCCCGCTCGTTCGCGCCGCACGACCGGGAGGAGCTCCCATGAGCACGCTCGCCCAGGTCCTCGCCGTCGCCGCCGGCGTGCTGCACGTCGGCGTCGGGGTCGTCGAGGCCTTCTTCTTCCACCGGCCCTGGGCCCAGCAGTTCCTGCTGCGCAAGCGCTTCTCGCCGCCCGAGGTCGCGCTGTGGGCGTTCAACGTCGCGTTCTACAACATGTTCCTCGGCGCCGGGACGGTGCTCGGGGTCGTGCTCGCCGCGAACGGTCTCGTCGACGAGGGCCGGACCCTCGTCCTGTACACCGCGGGCTTCATGGCGCTCGGCGGGGTCGTGCTGTGGGTCTCCGACCACCGCCTGTGGACCGGGACCCTCGGGCAGTCCGGTTTCGGGCTCGCGACGCTCGTCGCGACCTTCGCGTCCTGACCCGCGCCGCTCGACCGATCCCGGGCGTTGCTACGGTCGGGAGGTGAGCAGCGCCGCGCAGCCCCTGTCCCACGACCCGTCCTGGCCCCGGGCGGGCGGCTGGCCCCCGCTCGGCGGGGACGACGTCGACGTCGCGATCCTCGGCGTCCCGGCCTGGCGCACGTCGCTCTCCCCCACCGGCGCGCACGCGACCCCCGCCGCCGTGCGCGACGCGCTGCGCCGGTTCAGCCCCGCCCTCGTCCCCGACCGCCCCGTGCCCGACGGCGGTCCCTCCGCCCGCGTGCGGCCCGCCGCGGCGGTCGGGACCGGACGAGGGACGCCGTCGGGCCGGGGACCGCTCGACCTCGCGGGCCTCGCGTTCGCGGACCTCGGCGACGTCGACGAGCCGGACGGCGCGGACGGAGAGTCGCGGACGCGTGAGGCGGTCCGCGCCGCCCTGGAGCGCGCGCGGCTGCTCGTCGCGCTCGGGGGCGACAACTCCGTGACCGTCGCGACGGCGCTCGGCGCGTGGGGCGACGACCTCGCCACCGCGGGCCTCGTGACGCTCGACGCCCATCACGACCTGCGCGACGGCGTGTCGAACGGGTCGCCCGTGCGGCGGCTGGTCGAGGCGGGGCTGGACCCGGCGCGGGTCGTGCAGGTCGGGATCGCGGACTTCGCGAACTCCGCCGAGTACGCGCGCCGGGCGGTCGAGCTCGGGATCACGGTCGTGCACGTCGACGAGCTGCGCCGGCGCGGCCCGGAGGACGTGATGCGGGCAGCGCTCGAGATCGCCGGTTCCGCGGGCGGGCCGGTGCACCTCGACGTCGACGTCGACGTGTGCGACCGGTCCGTCGCCCCGGGCTGCCCGGCGAGCGTCCCCGGCGGCATCGCGGCGTGGGAGCTGCGCGCCCTCGTCCGCGCGGCGGCCCGTGACGACCGCCTCCGGTCCGCCGACGTCGTCGAGGTCGACGCCACCGCCGACGCCCCCGACGGCCGCACCGTCCGCCTCGCCGCGCTCTGCGTCCTCGAGCTCGCGGCGGGGCTGGCCCTGCGCGAGGTAGAAGCTCCGGTCGCGACGTAGAACGCGGCGAGCTCTCTCTCGTGACCGGAGGCTCTACCTCGGCAGGAGACGGACGCCGTCTTTCCAGACCGCCGCGACGAGCGGGACGCCCGGGCGGTAGGCGAGGTGGACGCGGCTCGGGGCGTCGAGCAGCACGACGTCCGCCCGCGCACCGGGCGCGAGGTGCCCGACGTCGTCGCGCCGCAGCGCCAGGGCACCGCCCGCGGTCGCGGACCACACGGCCTCGGCGACGGTCATCCGCATCTCACGGACCGCGAGGGCGACGCACAGCGGCATCGACGACGTGTAGCTCGACCCGGGGTTGCAGTCGCTCGCGAGCGCGACGACGGCCCCCGCGTCGAGCAGGCGGCGCGCGTCGGGATAGGGCTGGCGCGTGGAGAACTCGACCCCGGGGAGCAGGGTCGCCACGGTCCCGGCGACCGCCTCCGCGCCCGACGTCGCCCCGGTCCCGGGCGCCGTGTCCGGCGCGGCCCGCGACCACGAGCCCGCGAGCGCCGCGACGTCGGCGTCGATGAGATAGGTGCAGTGGTCCACGGCGGCCGCGCCCAGCCCGACGGCGAGGCGCACGCCCTCCCCCGGGCCGAGCTGGTTCGCGTGCACGCGCACGCCGAGTCCTGCGGCCGCACCGGCCTCGAGGACGCGGCGCGACTGCTCGGGCGTGAACGCGCCCGTCTCGCAGAACACGTCGACCCACCGCGCGTGCGGCGCGCACGCCGCGAGCATGTCGCCGCACACGAGGTCGACGTACGCGTCAGCACGTCCGGCGTACTCCGCGGGCACGACGTGCGCGCCGAGGAACGTCACCTCCGGGGTCGCCTCGCGCGCGAGCCGCACGGCGCGCTCCTCGTCGGCGACCGTGAGCCCGTAGCCGCTCTTCACCTCGACCGTGGTCGTGCCCTGCCGGGCCGCCTCGCCGAGGTGCCGCGCGAGGCCCGCCCGCAGGACGTCGTCGGGCGCCGCGCGCGTCGCCGCGACGGTGGACCGGATGCCGCCCGCCTCGTAGGGGCGGCCGGCCATGCGCGCCTCGAACTCGGCGGCGCGGTCGCCCGCGAACACGAGGTGCGTGTGCGAGTCGACGAACCCGGGGATGACGGCGCGCCCGCCCACGTCGACGGTCGCGTCCGGCGCGCGTCCGTCGAGCGCGTGCGCGACGGCGTCCCGCGCCTCGCGAGCCGGCCCCGCCCAGGCGACCCGGCCGCCGTCGAGCAGCACGACGGCGTCGGTCACCAGCCCGGTCGGGTCGCCGTCACCCGTGCCGGGCCCGCCGGGCACGTTGGTCGTCAGCTCGCCGATCCCGGTGAGCAGCGTCGACCCGCCTCCCGACCCCGGCCCCGGCCCCGGCCCCCGCCCCGACGACGCCGAACCCGGGGTTACGGGCGAGCCCGCCGCCGAAACCACCCGTATCCCCGGGTTCGGCACCGGAGGGTGACCCATCAGGACTCCCGCGTCGGGACCCGGAGGCCGCCGCGCTCGGCCGCGGCGACGGCGTCGTCGTACCCGGCGTCGACGTGGCGCAGCACCCCGAGGCCCGGGTCGTTCGAGAGCACGCGCGCGAGCTTGGCCGCGGCGAGCGGCGTGCCGTCCGCGACGGACACCTGGCCCGCGTGGATCGAGCGGCCCATGCCGACGCCGCCGCCGTGGTGGATCGACACCCACGTCGCGCCCGACGACGCGGCCGTGAGCGCGTTGAGCAAGGGCCAGTCGGCGATCGCGTCGGACCCGTCGGCCATGGCCTCGGTCTCGCGGTACGGGGACGCGACGGACCCGGCGTCGAGGTGGTCGCGGCCGATGACGACCGGCGCGCGCACCGCGCCCGAGGCCACGAGGTCGTTGAACGCGAGCCCCGCGCGGTCGCGCTCGCCGTGACCGAGCCAGCAGATCCGCGCGGGCAGGCCCTGGAACGCGACCCGCTCCTGGGCGGCGCGGATCCAGCGGTGCAGGTGGTCGTCGTCGAACAGATCGAGCACCGCGGCGTCGGTCGCGGCGATGTCGCGCGGGTCGCCCGACAGCGCGGCCCACCGGAACGGGCCCTTGCCCTGCGCGAACAGCGGCCGGATGTACGCGGGCACGAACCCGGGGAAGTCGAACGCCCGGTCGTACCCGCCGCGGCGCGCCTCGTCGCGGATCGAGTTGCCGTAGTCGAACACCTCGGCGCCCGCGTCGAGGAAGCCGACCATGCCCTCGACGTGCCGCGCCATGGACTCGCGCGCGCGGTCGGTGAACTCGTCAGGCTTGGCGGCGGCATAGTCCGCCCATTCGTCGACCGACACCCCGACCGGCAGGTACGACAACGGGTCGTGCGCCGACGTCTGGTCCGTGACGACGTCGACCTCGACCCCCCGCCGCAGCAGCTCCGGCACGACCGTCGCGCTGTTCCCCTCGACCCCCACCGACAGCGCCCGGCGCTCGCGCCGCGCGTCCTCGACGAGCCGGACCGCG
>JAQSXO010000266.1 GCA_029256625.1 Cellulosimicrobium sp.
CCACGTGCTGGATTTCGGTCGGATGTCACACAATCGCCCGGCCCGTCCGGTCGGCCCCGGCGCAGGCGGGGACGTACGATGAGCGAGGACGACCGGCGGTCCGTCCCAGCTCGCCCCCCACCTCAGAACGGAACACCGAAGCGCGTGCACACCACGAGCCAGGCACCGATCGACGGGACCGGAAGCCCGTCTGGCGCCGCGTCGACCCAGCAGCCGTCCTCGCCGACGAGCCCCGCGACCCCCCTCGCACCGACGGCCGACGCCGCCCGCGCGACGCGCGCGCTGCGTGAGCGCCTCGGGGCCTACGTCGCGCTGACCAAGCCGCGCATCATCGAGCTCCTCCTCGTGACCACGGTGCCGACGATGATCCTGGCCCAGGGCGGGCTGCCGGGCATCGGGCTGATCCTCGCGACGCTCGTGGGCGGCACGCTCGCCGCCGCGTCGGCCAACGTCTACAACTGCTACCTCGACCGCGACATCGACGAGGTCATGAACCGCACCAAGCGGCGCCCGCTCGTCACGGGAGAGGTGACGCCGCGCGCCGCGCTCGTGTTCGCGACCGTCCTCGGCGTCGTGTCGCTCGTGTGGTTCGCGCTCCTGGTCAACGTCGTCTCGGCGTGGCTGACGTTCGCCGCGATCGCGATCTACGTCGTCGGCTACACGATGATCCTCAAGCGCCGCACCCCGCAGAACATCGTCTGGGGCGGCATCGCGGGCTGCATGCCGGTGCTCATCGGCTGGTCCGCCGTGACGGGCTCGCTGAGCTGGGCCGCGCTCGCGCTGTTCCTCGTCATCTTCTTCTGGACGCCGCCGCACTACTGGCCGCTGTCCATGAAGTTCAAGCGCGACTACGCCAACGCGGGCGTGCCGATGCTCCCCGTCGTCGCGGACGACCGCAAGGTCGCGCGCGAGATGATCCTCTACGGCGTCGCGATGGTCGTCTCGTCGCTCGCGCTGTGGCCGCTCGCCGGCATGACCTGGGTCTACGGCGTCGTCGCCACGGTGCTCGGCGCCTGGTTCCTGTCCTCGTGCGTGACCATGCTCCGCCGTGCCCGCGACAAGGCCGACGGCAAGGGCGGCAAGGTGGGGGAGATGAAGGTCTTCCACGCCTCGATCACGTACCTCACCCTGCTCTTCGTCGCGGTGGCGGTCGACGTCTTCCTCCCGCTGTGAGCCCGGCCGTGCCCGGAGGGCGGTAGGACCATGGGGTCCGGCGAGGCGCACGTGCCCGAGGCGCTGGACCGCGCCGCGCGCGAGTACCTCGCGCACCTCGCCGTCGAGCGCGGCCTGTCCGCGAACACCGTCTCCGCCTACCGTCGCGACCTCGCGCGCTACGTCGCGTTCCTCGCCGCGCGCGGCAACCACGCCGTGCGCGAGGTCAAGGCCGACGACGTCGCGGCGTACGTCACCGCGCTGCGGACGGGCGCCGACGGCGGGGCGAGCCTCTCGCCGTCGTCCACCGCCCGGTCCGTGGCCGCCGTGCGCGGCTGGCACCGCTTCTGCGCCGCGGAGGGCCTGGCCGACGCCGACGCGTCCGCCGACGTGCGCCCGCCCGCCCAGGGCAAGCGGCTGCCCAAGGCGATCTCGACCGACGAGGTCGCGCGCATCCTCGAGGCCGCCGGCGTCGGGGACGGCGCCGCCCCGCTGCGCGACCGGGCCCTGCTCGAGCTCGTCTACTCGACCGGCGCGCGCATCACCGAGGCCGTGAGCCTCGACGTCGACGACCTCGACCTCGGCACCGGCGCCGTCCGCCTGCTGGGCAAGGGCGGCAAGGAGCGTGTCGTGCCCGTCGGGTCGTTCGCCCGGCGCGCGCTCGACGCCTACCTGGTGCGGGGCCGCGCGGCGCTCGCCGCGCACGGGCGCGGCACGCCCGCCGTCTTCCTCAACACGCGGGGCGCACGGCTGTCGCGACAGAGCGCCTGGGCCGTGCTGCGCACCGCGGCGGAGCGCGCGGGCATCGACCGCCCCGAGCGCATCTCGCCGCACACGCTGCGGCACTCGTTCGCGACCCACCTGCTCGCGGGCGGCGCCGACGTGCGCGTCGTCCAGGAGCTCCTGGGGCACGCGTCCGTCACGACGACGCAGATCTACACGCTCGTGACCCCGGACACGCTGCGCGAGGTCTACGCCGCAGCCCACCCCCGCGCGCTGGGCTGACGGGCTCGACAGGCTCCGGGCGCGACGGCGGGAACGCGGCGCGCGGGCGCGTGCGCACGAGCGGTGGCGAGGTCCTGCGATACCGTGGCGAGCGTGAGCAGCCAGGCCGAGACCCAGCCCGAGACGCGCGGCGCGCAGAGCTCGCACGGCGACGCCGTCCGTCCGGCCGCCCCCGTGACCTCCTCCGAGCGCGACGCCGCACCCGGCGTCGAGCGCGCCACGAACGGCGAGAGCCGCGAGGCGACCGAGGCGCCCACCGACGTGGTCGGCCGCCCCCTGCCCGAGTTCCCGGTCCCCGCGCCGCTCGCGTCGCACGGCCCCGGACGCATCATCGCGATGTGCAACCAGAAGGGCGGCGTCGGCAAGACGACGACGACCATCAACCTGGGGGCGACGCTCGCCGAGTACGGCCGCAAGGTCCTGCTCGTCGACTTCGACCCGCAGGGCGCCGCGTCCGTCGGGCTCGGCGTCAACCCGCACGAGCTCGACCGCACCGTCTACAACCTCCTCATGGAGCGGGGCGCGGACATCCACGACGTGCTCGTCCCGACGGACGTCGAGAACCTCGACCTCCTGCCCGCCAACATCGACCTCTCGGCCGCGGAGGTCCAGCTCGTCGGCGAGGTCGCGCGCGAGTCCGTGCTGTCACGCGTGCTGCGGCCCGTGGTCGACGACTACGACGTCATCCTCGTGGACTGCCAGCCCTCGCTCGGCCTGCTCACCGTCAACGCGCTCACCGCCGCGCACGGCGTGCTCATCCCGCTCGAGTGCGAGTTCTTCGCGCTGCGCGGCGTGGCGCTGCTCGTCGAGACGATCGAGAAGGTGCGCGACCGGCTCAACCCGCGCCTCGAGGTCGACGGCATCCTGGCGACGATGTTCGACTCGCGCACGCTGCACTCGCGCGAGGTCGTGGCGCGCGTGCACGAGGCGTTCGGCGACAAGCTGATGCAGACCGTCATCGGGCGCACCGTGAAGTTCCCCGACGCGTCGGTCGCGGCCGAGCCCATCACCGTCTACGCGCCGAACCACCCTGGCGCCGTCGCCTACCGGCAGCTCGCCCGGGAGCTGGTCGCCCGTGGCGACGCCGCCTGACGCGCCCCCCGAGCCACCGCCCGGGTCGTCGCCCGGACCGGCCTCACCCGCGCGGTCCGGCTTCGAGGTCCGCCTCGACAACTTCAGCGGCCCGTTCGACCTGCTGCTGTCCCTCATCACCAAGCACAAGCTCGACATCACCGAGGTCGCGCTCGCGCGCGTGACCGACGACTTCATCGCCTACATCCGCGAGGCCGAGCGCGCGGCCGCCGCCGCGCGCGCCGCGGGCGAGGACCACCCCGGGTGGGACCTCGGGACCGCGAGCGAGTTCCTCGTCGTGGCCGCGACGCTGCTCGACCTCAAGGCCGCACGCCTGCTGCCCACCGGCAGCGTCGAGGACGACGAGGACCTCGCGCTGCTCGAGGCCCGCGACCTCCTGTTCGCCCGGCTCCTGCAGTACCGCGCGTACAAGGACGTCTCGGGGGTCCTCGCGGAGCGGTTCGAGAGCGCGGGCCGCCGGTTCCCGCGCGTCGTGCAGCTCGAGCCGCACCTGGCCGCGCTCCTGCCCGAGCTCGTGTGGACCATGGGACCCGACCAGCTCGCCGCCCTCGCGGCCCGGGCGCTCGCGCCCAAGGCGCCGCCGCCGGGCGTCTCGCTCGACCACCTGCACGCGCCCGCGGTCAGCGTGCGCGAGCAGGCGGGCATCGTCGTGGACCGCGTCCGCAGCCACGGCACGACGACGTTCCGCGCCCTCGTCGCGGACGCCGGGGAGACGGCCGTGGTCGTCGCCCGGTTCCTCGCGCTGCTCGAGCTGTTCCGCCAGGCGCTCGTCGCGTTCGACCAGGTGACGCCGCTCGGCGAGCTCACCGTGCGGTGGTCGGGCGACGACGCGCCCGAGCCCGCGCTCGCCGACGTCGGCAGCGAGTTCGACGAGGGCGACGCCGAGCCGGCCGACGCCCTCGACCCCACCGCCCAGGAGGTCCCCGCGTGACGCAGCCCGACGGCGCCCCCACCCTCGACGAGGTGCTCGCGCCCGCCGTGCACGACCTCCCCGGCGGTCTGCCGGCGGCGCTCGAGGCCGTGCTCATGGTCGCCGACGAGCCGATCCCCGTGCTCGAGCTCGCGACGGCGCTCGCGGTCCCGGTCGACGACGTCCTGAGCGCGCTGCACGAGCTGGCGGCGGAGTACCGCGGCGACGACGGCGGGCGCCCGCGCGGGTTCGAGCTGCGCGAGGCGGGCGGCGGGTGGCGCGTGTACTCGGCGCCGGCGCACGCCGAGGTCGTGGGACGGTTCGTGCAGGGCGGCCAGACGGCGCGGCTCACGCAGGCGGCGTTGGAGACTCTGGCCGTGATCGCGTACCGTCAACCGGTCAGCCGCGGCCAGGTGTCGGCGGTGCGAGGGGTCAACGTGGACGGCGTGGTGCGCACTCTCGTGGCGCGCGGGCTCGTGGCCGAGGTCGGTCAGGACCCGCACACCGGCGCCGGTCTGTTCGGCACCACGGGCTACTTCCTCGAGCGCATGGGCTTCACGTCGCTCGACGAGCTGCCCCCGCTCGCGCCGCACCTGCCGGACATGGACGACCTCGAGGGCCTGGACGGGCTCGCCGACCTGCGCGGACCCGCGCGGGCAGGCACCGCCCCGACCTCGACGGCCCCCGCCGACCGCGCGGCTGACGGCGAGGACGACGCACCGGCGTCGGCCCCGACGCTGCACGACGTGGCGCAGGCCACGCAGGACCCGACGGACGAAGGACACGCATGAGCTCGAAGGACGGACGCCAGCCCGGCGACGGGGGGCGCGGTCGCACCCCGCGCGACGGGGCGGGCGACGCGCGTCGCGGCGGGCCCCGCGGCGGCGGAGGCACGCGCTCGGGCGGTGCGCCCGGACGGGGCGGCTCCGGCTCGAAGGGCACGTCGGCCGGCAAGGGGGCGAGCGCCGGTCGGGGTGGCCAGGGCGCGGGTCGCGGCACGACGGCCTCGCGCGGCGGGCAGCAGCCCGGTCGGCCGCGCCGCCCGGTGCGCGGGCAGCCCGAGGAGCCGCAGCGCGACGTCCACGTCGAGGACGGCGTCCGCCTGCAGAAGGTGCTCGCCTCGGCGGGCCTCGGCTCGCGCCGCGCGTGCGAGGAGCTCATCTCCCAGGGGCGTGTCGAGGTCGACGG
>JAQSXO010000267.1 GCA_029256625.1 Cellulosimicrobium sp.
GACGTCGAGGCGGGTGAAGCCGAGGTGCTCGTAGAAGCCGATCGCGGAGACGTTGTCCTCCGCGACGCCGAGGTGGACGCCCGGCGACCCGGCCGCGCGCAGCGCGTCGAACAGCGCGGCCATCAGCCGGCGCCCGTTGCCGCCGCCCTGGGCTGCGGGGAGCAGGTCGACGTGGAGGTGCGCAGGGTAATCGGGGAGCACCGAGGGGTCGGTGCGGTGCGGGCGGTGGATCTGGCCGACGAGCGCCTCGTCGCGGGAGCCCTCGGGGAAGCTGCCGAGCGGGTAGCGCTCGCGCAGCGGGGGCCACCACTCCCGCTCGGACCGCGACTCGAAGTCGGCGGTGTCGCGCGCCCCGAGCACGTAGCCCGCGGCGACGCCGTCGGCCTCGACGACGAACGCGAGCGACGGCTCGAGGGCGAGGTACGCCCCGAGGTAGACCTCGCCGAGCAGCCGCGGGTCGGTGTACAGCGGGGTCGCGTCCGCGCCGGACGCGCCGGTCCGCAGGCAGATCTCGTACAGGCGGTCGACCTCGTCCGGGTCGGTGGTCCGGGCAGGCCGGAGGGGCAGGGTGCTCATGGGTACCGTTCGGCGGTCGTTGCCCGGCGGGCGCCGGGCGGGGGACGTGCTCAGCCCTCCGCGGGAGGCACGGGCAGCGGTCGGGGGGTGATCTCCTCGATCGGGACGCACCCCGCGCGGCTCTCGAGCGGCACGTCGCTGGACAGGCCGACGAGCTCGGGGTCCACGACCTCCTCGAAGTCGGCGCCCACGTAGAGGTCGACGGTCGCGTCCTCGCGCGCGTCGAGCACGAGGCCCGGGGTGTCGTACTGCGCGGCGAGCGTGTACGCCTGCGCGAGGCCCGCGGCCCCGAAGTGGATCTGCGTCTGCGACATGACGTCCGCGTTCCCGTCGCCGTCCAGGTCCGGCGCGTTGCCCGTGGAGATCACGGCGAAGCCGCGCGTCGTGAGGAGGTCCTGGTTCAGCCGTCCGAGAGGGGCGTCCTTGCCGGACGCGTTGTACACGTTGACCTGGACGTCACCCGTCGCGACGGGGAGCGTGCCGTCGGGGAGGCAGGGGACCTTGACGTCCGCGAGGTCGTCGACCGCCTCCGGGGACGACAGCGGCCGGTCGAACGGGGCGTCGATCGCCCCCGTGCGAACACGACGGCCTGGCGCTCGTGCATGCGTCGGCGACGCTCGGCGCGCGCGGTGTCGGGGCGGGTGGTCACGCCAGAAACCTACCGGACCCCGCGCTCATCGCACGGTCAGGACGCGGGCGTGCAGGATGGCGCGCTGCTGGAGCGCGGCCCGCACGGCGCGGTGCAGGCCGTCCTCGAGGTAGAGGACGCCCTCGAACTCGACGACGTGCGCGAAGAGGTCGCCGAAGAACGTGGAGTCCTCGGCGAGGAGCGCGTCGAGGTCGAGCGTGCGCTTGGTCGTGACGAGCTCGTCGAGGCGCACCTGGCGCGGGGGCACCTCGGCCCAGTCACGCGCGGTCACCCGGCCGTGGTCCGGGTAGGGGCGCCCGTCGCCGACGGCCTTGAAGATCATGCGGCACATCCTAGAGGCCCGACGGCGTCCCTCGCCCGGGTCGGCGGGGTGCCGGTCACGCAGTCGTCACGATCTCCCCACGAGGAGCACCCGCGTCCTCCGCGTCAGCCGGTGGGCTGCTCGGCCCGGCCCGGCCTCCGACGCCCCAGGCGGCGGCCGAGGTGGAGCTGCACGAACAGCGTCACGACCCCGGCGACGAGGAGCCCGGCGACGTTCACGAGGAGCTGGACGCCCGCGCCGAAGGCCTCGTCCCACGCCCCGACGGCGAGGGTCAGCCCGATCGCCCCCACGGCGGGGACGGTCGTGATGGAGATGAACACGCCGACGAGCGCCGCCGACTTGGCGGTCGTGAGCGAGAGCACTCCCGCCACGCCTGCCAGGAGCGCGATGACGAAGGACCACGCGTCGGGCGACACGATGAACTCGGTCTGCGGACCCGTCGTCGCCTGCTCGTACGTGATGACGCCCGCCGCGTAGGCGAGGCTCCACACGGCCCAGGCGACCACGGCGCTGCCCGCGAACCCGCCGAGGAGGGTGGCCAGCGCCGACCCCGCGATACCGCGCCGCCGTCGGACGACCGCGTAGCAGATCGCCGCGATGGGGGCGAACTCCGGACCGACCACCATCGCCCCGATGATGAGGATGGGCTGGTCGAGCAGCCGCCCGATCCCCGCGATGAGGGTGGCGAGCAGCAGGAACACGAAGAACGTGGCGGAGGGCCGCGCGTCCTCGCGCGACGTGTCCGCGAGCTGCGCCCACAGGACCCCGTCGGCGGGGTGGCCCGGGGCCGCCCTCTCGGCGGCGACCGCGGCGTCGGACACGACGGTCACCGGCTCCGTCACGACGATGCTCCCGTCGGCGGGGACGCCCGCGTGCCGGAGCGTCCGCATGACGTTGTTCGCGTTCTCGCGCGCCATCTCGAACCACAGCAGGTCGCCGCCGCCGTCGAGCGCCGCGCCCGGCACGACGGCCAGGTCGCACACGGTCGGGTCGGCGTCGAGGACGGGGCGCAGACGCTCGGCGAGGTCGTGCCTCGCGGTGACCCGCACAGTCAGCATGGCGTCATCGTGCCAGGCGGGCGCGGCCGCTCGGGGAGGTGCGCCGTCAAGGTTCCGGCAGAGGGCGTCAAGGTTCCGTCAGAGCCCGGCCCCGTGCCGTCCCGCCGGGCGTAGAACGGCAGTGCGTCCGGGTTCCGGACGCCGGCACCGCGCCTCGATGCAGGCGCTCGCCGACCCTCGTCGAGAAGGCGTTCCCACCATGGCCGACCTGGCCTTCCTCCTCCTCACCGTCGCGTTCTTCGCGACGGTCGCGCTCGTCGCGCGTCGCCACGGCTCCTCCGGAGGTGCCCGGTGATGGTCCTCGACTGGATCGCGCTCGGCGCCGTCGTGGCCGTGCTGGGCTACCTCTTCGTCGCGCTGCTCCGCAGCGACCGGGCCCGGTGAGCGCCATGCCGACGACGGTCGACGCCGCGGTCGTGTGGGCGGCCGTCGGTCAGGTCACGCTGCTCGTCGCGGCGCTCGCGGCGGTGCACGCGCCGCTCGGCGCGTACATGGCGCGCGTCTACACCTCGTCGCGCCACCTGCGGGTGGAGCGCACGGGCTACCGGCTGGCGCGTGTGGACCCCGACGCGGAGCAGCGGTGGAGCACCTACCTCTTCTCCCTGCTGGGCTTCTCGCTCGCCTCGGTCCTGCTCCTCTATGCCCTGGGCCGCCTCCAGGACCACCTGCCGATGAACCTCGGGTTCACGGGGCTGGACCCGGCGGGCGCCTGGAACACGGCGGTCTCGTTCGTGACGAACACGAACTGGCAGTGGTACTCGGGCGAGGCGGCCGCGGGCCACCTCCTCCAGATGGCCGGGCTCGCGGTGCAGAACTTCGTCTCGGCGGCCGTCGGGATGTCCGTGGCGGTCGCGCTCGTGCGCGGGTTCGCCCGCTCGGGGACCGACGCGCGGATCGGCAACTTCTGGACGGACCTCACCCGGTCCGTGGTCCGGATCCTGCTGCCGATAGCGTTCGTCGCGGCGGTCGTGCTCGTGGCGAACGGCGTGATCCAGAACCTGAGCCCGCACACCGCGGTCGAGACGCTCGCCGGGGGCACGCAGCACGTCCTCGGCGGACCCGTCGCCTCCCAGGAGGCCATCAAGGAGCTCGGGACCAACGGCGGCGGGTTCTTCAACGCGAACTCGGCGCACCCGCTGGAGAACCCGAACCCGTTCACGAACATCTTCGAGATCTTCCTCATCCTGCTGATCCCGTTCACGCTCCCGCGCACGTTCGGCCTCATGGTCGGCGACCGTCGCCAGGGCTGGTCCGTCCTCGGCGCGATGGCCGGGCTGTTCGCCGTCGCGCTCGCGCTGACCACCTGGGCGGAGCTCGCCGGGCCGGGTGCCGCGCCCCAGGCCGCGGGTGCCGCGCTGGAGGGCAAGGAGACCCGGTTCGGCCTCGCCGCGAGCGCCCTGTTCGCGACGGCGACGACCGGCACGTCGACCGGTGCGGTCAACGCGATGCACGACTCGCTCACCGCACCCGGCGGGGGAGTGGTGCTCTTCAACATGCTCCTCGGCGAGATCGCCCCCGGCGGCGTCGGTGCAGGGCTGTACGGGATGCTCGTGGTCGCCGTCGTCGCGGTGTTCGTCGCGGGGCTCATGGTCGGCCGCACGCCCGAGTACCTGGGCAAGAAGATCGGACGCCAGGAGATCACGCTCGTCGCGCTGTACGTCCTGACGACCCCGGCCGTCGTGCTCGTCGGCACGGCGCTGTCCGTGGTCCTGCCCGACGGTCTCGCGGGCCAGCAGGAGGGCGGCCCGCACGGGCTCACCGAGGTGCTGTACGCGTTCGCGTCGGCCGGGAACAACAACGGCTCCGCGTTCGCCGGGCTGTCGGCCGGGACGCCGTACTACAACACGCTGCTCGGGCTCGCGATGCTCGTCGGCCGCTTCGTCCCGATCGCGCTCGTCCTCGCCCTCGCCGGTCGCCTCGCCTCCCAGCGGTCCGTTCCGCCGTCCGCCGGCACGCTGCCGACCCACCAGCCGCTGTTCGTCGGCCTGCTCGGCACGGTCGCGCTGGTCGTCGTCGGCCTCACCTTCGTCCCCGTCCTGTCCCTCGGTCCTGTCGTGGAGTCCCTGTCATGAGCACGCCGCTCGCTTCCGTCCCTCAGCTGCCCGGCACCCCGGCGTCCCTCGCGGGCGCGCCCGACGGCGGCCCGCACCACGACGACCGTCCTGGCGGCGGGCGTCGTGCCCCGCGGGCGCTCTCTCTCGCCCAGGTGGGCGCGGCGCTGCCGGCCGCGGTGCGCAAGCTCGACCCGCGGGTGCTGTACCGGTCGCCGGTGCTGTTCGTCGTGGAGCTCGGTGCGGCCGCGACGACGGTGCTCGCGGCGCTGGACCCGGACCTGTTCTCGGTCCTCGTCGCGGTGTGGCTGTGGGCGACGGTCCTGTTCGCGACGCTCGCCGAGTCGGTCGCGGAGTCGCGCGGCAAGGCGCAGGCGTCGAGCCTGCGCGCGACGCAGCGCAGCACGACCGCGCGCCGCGTGGACGCGCCGACCGACACGCTCGCGGCGGGGTCCGCCCTGCACCTGCTGCCGACGGTCGACGTGCCGTCGTCGAGCCTGCGGGTGGGCGACGTCGTCGTGGTCGTCGCGGGAGAGACGATCCCGGGCGACGGCGACGTCATCGAGGGCGTGGCGTCGGTCGACGAGTCGGCGATCACGGGCGAGTCCGCGCCGGTGATCCGCGAGTCGGGCGGCGACCGCTCGGCGGTCACGGGCGGGACGGTCGTCCTGTCCGACCGCATCGTCGTGCGGATCACCGCCCCGGCCGGCCAGACGTTCGTCGACCGGATGATCGCGCTGGTCGAGGGCAGCGAGCGCCAGCGCACGCCCAACGAGATCGCGCTCAACGTGCTGCTCACGTCGCTGACGATCGTGTTCGTCCTCGCCGTCGCGACGCTCCAGCCGTTCGCCGTGTACTCGGGGGCGCGGCAGTCGCTCGTGGTGCTCGTCGCGCTCCTGGTGTGCCTCATCCCGACGACGATCGGCGCGCTGCTGTCCGCGATCGGCATCGCGGGCATGGACCGCCTGGTCCGGCGCAACGTCCTCGCGATGTCCGGGCGCGCGGTCGAGGCGGCGGGCGACGTCGACGTGCTGCTGCTCGACAAGACCGGCACGATCACGCACGGCAACCGGTTCGCGACCGAGGTGCTGCCGGTGGGCCACGTGAGCGCGGCCGAGCTCGCCGATGCGGCGCGCCTGGCCTCGCTGTCCGACGAGACCCCGGAGGGGCGCAGCATCGTCGACCTCGTGACGTCGCTGGACGGGCGCCCTGCGAGCGACCTGGCGCGCGAGACCGCGGGTGGGGAGTTCATCCCGTTCACGGCGCAGACCCGGATGTCCGGCGTGGACCTGCCGGTGCCCGACGGCGGCGTGCGGCGCGTGCGCAAGGGCGCGGGCTCCGCGGTCCAGCGCTGGGTGCACTCCACGGGCGGGAGCGTGACGGGACCGGAGACGGACGAGCTGGCGGCGCACGTGGAGACGGTCAGCGCCCAGGGCGGCACGCCGCTGGTGGTCGCCGAGCAGGTGGGCGACGGCCCGGCGCGCGTGCTCGGCGTCGTCCGGCTCAAGGACGTCGTCAAGGACGGCCTGCGCGAGCGGTTCGACCAGCTCCGCGCGATGGGCATCCGCAGCGTCATGGTCACGGGCGACAACGCGATCACCGCGCGGGCCATCGCGGCCGAGGCGGGCGTGGACGACGTGCTCGCCGAGGCCACGCCCGAGGACAAGCTCGCGCTCATCCG
>JAQSXO010000268.1:0-5783 GCA_029256625.1 Cellulosimicrobium sp.
GGCTCCATGTGCTGGTCCACGCGGTCGGCGAGGGACGCGCGGCCGGAGAACACGGCGTCGAGCAGCTCGCGCTCGCTCACCGACCCCGCGACCTCGCCGCTCTTCACCGGCGGCTCCGCGCCCACGACGGGCATCTGGGAGACGCCGTACTCGCGCAGGATCTCGATCGCGTCGCGCACGGTCTCGCTCGGGTGCGTGTGCACGAGGTCGGGCAGGCGCCCGTCCTTCGCGCGCAGCACGTCACCCGCGGTCACGCCCTCCTCGTCGGGCAGGAACCCGTAGGACCGCATCCAGGCGTCGTTGAAGATCTTCGACAGGTAGCCGCGCCCGCTGTCGGGCAGCAGGACCACGATCACGGCCCGCGCCGCAGCCTCCGGGTCCTCCTCCTCGAGCCGGCGTGCGAGCCGCAGCGTCGCCTCGACGGCCATGCCGCACGACCCGCCGACGAGCAGGCCCTCCTCGCGCGCGAGGCGCCGCGTCATCGCGAACGAGTCCGCGTCCGTCACGGGGATGACCTCGTCGGGGACCGACGGGTCGTACGCGGCCGGCCAGAAGTCCTCGCCGACGCCCTCGACGAGGTACGGGCGCCCGTCGCCCCCGGAGTACACCGAGCCTGCCGGGTCGGCGCCGACGACGCGCACGCGCCCGCCGTCGGAGTCGGCACGGTCCGCCGAGATCTCCTTGAGGTAGCGCCCGGTGCCCGTGATCGTGCCGCCGGTCCCGACGCCCGCGACGAAGTGCGTCACGCGCCCGTCGGTGTCCTCCCAGACCTCCGGCCCGGTGGACTCGTAGTGCGACGCCGGGCCGTTCGGGTTGGCGTACTGGTTCGGCTTCCACGCCCCGGGGATCTCGCGCACGAGGCGGTCGGACACGGAGTAGTAGGAGTCCGGGTGGTCCGGCGCGACGGCGGTCGGCGTCACGACGACGCGCGCGCCGTACGCGCGCAGCACGTCCCGCTTGTCCTGGCTCACCTTGTCCGGGCAGACGAACACGCAGTCGTACCCCTTGCGCTGCGCCACCAGCGCGAGGCCGACGCCGGTGTTGCCGGACGTCGGCTCGACGATCGTGCCGCCCGGCGCGAGCTCTCCCGACTCCTCCGCGGCCTCGACCATCTTCAGCGCGATGCGGTCCTTCACCGAGCCGCCGGGGTTCACGTACTCGACCTTGGCGAGGATCGTCGCGCTGAGGCCTTCGGTGACACGGGACAGCCGGACGAGCGGGGTACCGCCGACGAGCTCCGAGACGTGCTCTGCGTATCTCATGCCCCGATCATCCCCGATCCGCGCGGCGTGCGTGCGTCGTGCGAGGACCCTACGGAGCGACGACGGGAATTTCCGTACGGTGTACAGCGTTGAGCCCTCCGACCGCCCCGACCGAGAGGTGACCCGTGCCCGAGACGACCACCGCCGCCCCGCACCCGACCGCTCCCGCGACGACCCTCCCCGGCCTGCCCGGCCTCGCCGCCCAGGCCGAGCGCCTCGTCGCGCTCGGCGTCCACGAGCTCGCGGGCCTGGCGCCCGACGCGCTCCGCGCCGCCGCGGCCGTGCTCGCGACGACCGCTCCGGCGGGGGCGCTGCTCGTCGTCGACCCGCGGCTCGCTCCGCCGTCGGCCCTGGCTCCCCTGCTCCGGCTCCCGGCGCGCGACGGCGAGAAGGAGGGCTTCGTCGTCGTCGACATGACGGACGTCGACCGCTTCGCGCCGATCGAGGGCGTCGAGGTCCCCGACGCACCGCTCTACGTCGTCGCCGGCCCGGACCGCGGCGACGATCTGGTGAACTGGTCGCCGGACGAGGCGCTGCCCGAGCTCACCGCCCGGGGCCGGACGCCGATGCTGCTGCACGAGGGCATCCACTGGGCGCTCCAGGCGCCGAGCGTCCTCACGCGCAACCTCTGCTACATGACCATCGGGTCCCGCCTGCGCAAGCCCGACGGACGCCTCGACGCCCGCACCCCGGCGCTGTGGATCTCGAACGGCACGGGCCGCGACGGGCGCGAGCGGCGCGGTGCGCCGAAGGTCGGCTGGTGCTGGGCGGGCAACCGCCACACGTGGCTCGGCTTCGCCTCGACCACGGCCCGCCTCCCCGCCTGACCCACCCGCTGAGTGCGTGAAATAGTCGCGGCGGAGACCTCCGACCGCGACTATTTCACGCACTCACGGGTGCCTTGATGGGGCGGTCAGCCGAAGAAGCCCAGGAGGGCGACGAGGACCACGACGACGCCGAGCACGACGACGAGGAACGGCCGGTCGGACGCCTCGCGCGCGGTGAGGCGGCCCAGCCCGGCACCGATCGCGGCGGTGACCCCGACGACGGCGGCCGCGCCCGCGATGAGCGCTCCCCCGCCGCTCGCGCCCGCGTCCGCGAGCTGTCGCGCGAGGCCACCGGCGAGCAGCGAGCCCCACAGCGCGCCGGCCACGAGCCCGAGCCCGGCGAAGACGAGCGCGGCGCGGCGCTCGGACGCGCCGCGCGTGACGCGTGTGCCCAGCCAGGCCACCGCGGCGCCCGCGGTCGGCACGCTGAGCAGGATGAGGAGCGCCGCGAACGCGAGCCACGCGGGCGGTGCGCCGGAGACCACCATGTAGAGGACCTGGACCCCGAGCATCGCCGCCGCGGCGACGACGAGACCGGCGAGAAAGACCGGCACCCGCGGCGGAAGGTCCGCCGCGGGTGCCGGTTCACGGGTGCTGCGCGCCACCGTCAGTCGCTGCTCTGCAGGATCGCGAAGAGACGCAGGAACTCGAGGTAGAGCCAGATCAGCGTCACGAGAAGACCGAACGCCGCGGACCACGCGAACTTGGCGGGCACGCCGCCCTCGACGCCGCGCTTGATCGAGTCGAAGTCGACGATGAGCGACGCGGCGGCCAGGCCGACCCCGAGGAGGCTGGCGATGATGCCCCAGCCGCTGTACAGGCCCCAGCCGCCCAGGACGCCGGTCATGATGAGGACGACGTTCACCAGCGAGAAGACCAGGTAGCCGACCATCGCGATGAGCAGCCAGCGCATGAACTTCGGCGTGACGCGCACGCGACCCGACTTGAACAGGAACAGCGCGGCGGCGAACGTCGCGACCGTGGCCACGACGGCCGACGGCACGACACCGTTCCACGCCGTCTCGTAGACGCGGCTGATGCCGCCGAGGAACAGGCCCTGCGCCACGGTGTACAGCACGATGAGCGCCGGGCTCGGGTTGCGCTTGAACGAGTTCACCAGGCCGAGCACGAGGCCGACGACCGCGCCGATGATCCAGACGGCCGGCATCTGCGGCGCGACCATCCACGACCCCGCACCGACGACCACGAGGAGGGCGAGCAGCCCGCCCGTCTTCATGATGACGTCGTCGTAGGTCAGGCGCCTGGTGTCCGCCGTGGTCGCCGACGGCGCGTTGTACATCGCGTCGAGCGACGCGGCGTCGGCGGTCTGGGCGCCGTAGGCACCCCACTGCGCGCCCTGCTGGGGCGGCGTGCCGTACGCGGGGCCCTGCCCCTGCGGCGGCGGGCTCCCGTAGGCGGGTCCGGCCTGCGTGGCCGCCCCACCGCGGCGGTTCTTCGGATCCCCGAAGACCGCGCTGTTGTTGAAGACGGGGTTGCTCATGAGCTCCTCCTGGTCGCGGCGTCCACTACCTCTCAGCGGGCCTCGTCATCGGCGTCTCGCCTCGAGTCGGGTGTCGCTGGCCTGTGTTCATCCTAGGGAACGTGCGAGTCCTGGCCACTGTTCCCGCCGGTTTTTCGCCCCTCGAGGACGAAGTGCCGACCAGCGGACCATCCGGCGTCCCCCGCCGTACGCCGCGCGGCGTACGCCGCCCGACCCACGGCCGCGGCAAGATACGTCGCAAGGTGGCTGCCCGACGTCGTGCACGTCCCTAGGCTCGAGCCGTACCTCGCGGTGAGGCCCCCGGCCCGACCGGCGCGACCCCCGCCGCGAGCACCCGAACCATCCCGGACGAACGACCCTCGGAGGGGCGAAGTCATGATCGAAGCACGCGGCCTGACCAAGCGGTACGGGCCCAAGACCGCGGTGGACGGCATCTCGTTCACCGTGCGTCCGGGGACCGTCACCGGATTCCTCGGCCCCAACGGCGCCGGCAAGTCCACGACCATGCGCATGATCATGGGTCTGGACCGCCCGACCGCGGGGACCGTCACCGTCAACGGACGCCCGTACGCGCAGCACCGCTCCCCCCTCACCGAGGTCGGGGCGCTGCTCGACGCGAAGGCCGTCCACACCGGGCGCACCGCCTACAACCACCTCCTCGCGATGGCCGCGACGCACGGCATCCCGACCAAGCGCGTCGACGAGGTCATCGAGATGACCGGCCTCCAGTCGGTCGCGAAGAAGCGCGTCGGCGGCTTCTCGCTCGGCATGGGCCAGCGCCTCGGCATCGCGTCCGCGCTGCTGGGCGACCCCAAGACGCTCATCCTCGACGAGCCGGTCAACGGCCTCGACCCCGAGGGCGTCCTGTGGGTCCGCAACCTCGCCCGCTACCTCGCGTCCGAGGGCCGCACGGTCTTCCTGTCGAGCCACCTCATGAGCGAGGTCGCCCTCACCGCCGACCACATCATCGTCATCGGCAAGGGCCGCATCATCGCGGACGCACCGGTGAGCGACATCGTCAACGGCTCCCAGCAGCGCACGGTCCGCGTGCGCACCCCGCACGCGACGCAGCTCGCCGAGCTCCTCACGAGCGACGGCGCGACCGTCACGAGCGACGAGCCGAGCCTGCTCGTCGTGACGGGAGCGGACGCGCCCGGGATCGGCGAGCTCGCCGCCGCGAAGGGCTTCGTCCTGCACGAGCTCACGCCCGTCACCTCGACGCTCGAGGACGCCTACATGGCCCTCACGGCCGACTCCGTCGAGTACCAGACCGAGTCCGCGCAGATCCACATCGGCCACGGCGCCGCGGGTGCGCCGGCCCCCACCGACTCCCTCGAAGGAGCGCAGCGATGAGCGCCACGACCCTCGCCCCCGGCGCCGCCAGCCCGACGGCGTCCCGCACGTCCCCCTACCGCCTCACGTTCGGCCACGTGCTCCGCTCGGAGTGGATCAAGTTCCGCTCCCTGCGCTCCACGTGGTGGACGCTCGGCATCACCGTCGCCGTCATGGTCGGCTTCGCGCTCATGTTCGCGGCCGTCGTCTCCTCGGTGAGCTCCTCGGGCGGCTCGCCCGAGGACATGGGGATGGGCACGACCGACGGCATCGGCGTCATGGTCATCACCGTGGGCTACTCGTTCGCGCAGCTCGCGGTCGCCGTGCTCGGCGCGCTCACCGTCACGGGCGAGTACTCGACCGGCATGATCCGCTCCACGCTCTCCGCGCGGTCGGCCTCTCCTACCTCGTGACCTACCCGATCCTGTCCGGCAAGGACATGACGGCCGACTTCTCGTCCGCGGACGACCAGCGGGCGCTGATCGGCGTCGTGCTGTACCTCACGGCCGTCGCGCTCTTCTCCGTCGCGGTCGGCGTGCTCCTGCGCAGCTCGGCCGGCGCCATCTTCACCCTCGTCGCGGTGTTCTTCGTCCTGTCCATGGTCCTGGGCATCGTCCAGGGCGTGACGGGAGCCGACTGGGTCCAGACGGTGATGAACTCGCTGCCCGCGTCCGCGGGCGAGCAGGTCGTGCTCGGCGGCGGCATGTCGTCCCCCGACGCGATCGACCCGTGGCCCGGCTACGCCGTGCTCGTGGGATGGACCGCCGCGCTCACGGCCGCGGCCGCCGTCGTGCTCAAGCGCCGGGACGCGTGACCTCCCGGCCCACCACCCCGCCGACGCCGGACGAGCAGCCCGCTCGT
>JAQSXO010000268.1:5809-9015 GCA_029256625.1 Cellulosimicrobium sp.
CAGCCCGCTCGTCCGGCGTCGGCCGTGGCGCGCCCGGAGACGGGCGCGCCGATGACCGCCCCCCTGCCGATGCGAGCCGCGCCCGAGCCGTTCACGGAGCTCGACGCCCGGCGCCTGGGCCCCGTACGTCGCTACTTCGCCCGGCACCCCGTGGTCATGGACTGGGTCGTCGTCGCGGTGTTCGCCGTGCCGGGCGTGCTCTACGCGCTCCTCGCGGAGCAGCCCCGCGGCTCGACCCCGCTGTCGCTCGTCTTCTTCCTCCTCGGCGGGGCGCTCCTGTACTGGCGACGCCGCCGACCGGTGACCGTCGCGCTGGGGCTGACCGCCCTGGGCGTCCTGGCGATCGCCGCCACCGGGGACACGGCGGGGTTCGAGGTCGCGGCGATGTTCGCGGTCTACGCCGTCGCGGCGTCGCGCCCGTCGCGGATCGCCTGGCCCGTGCTCGCGATCGTCGTCCTCGCCCTCTCCGGCGCGACCCTGCTCTGGTACGACGTCGTCACGACCGCCGACGGCGAGATCCTGCGCCAGAGCGTCGAGCCCGGTCGCGCGACCGTCGACCGGATCGTCGGCATCCTCGTCACGACCATCCTGTGCCTGGTCGCCCTCGCCATCGGCACCAACGTGCGCGCCCGACGGCAGCACGTGTCCGACCTCGTCGAGCGCGCCAACTCCATCGCGCGGGACCGCGACCAGCAGGCGCAGCTCGCCGCCGCCGCCGAGCGCACCCGCATCGCGCGCGAGATGCACGACGTCGTCGCGCACTCCCTCACGGTCATGGTCGCGCTCGCGGACGGTGCCAAGGCGTCGGGCGCCAAGAACCCCGAGCTCGCGGGCCACGCGCTCGACGAGCTCACCGCGACCGGGCGTGCCGCCCTCGCCGACATGCGGCGCGTGCTCGGCGTCCTGCGCGAGCCCGGCGGCGAGCAGACCGTGCCGCTCGCCCCGGCGCACGAGACGCCCGAGCTCGAGGAGATCGTCGAGCGCTTCCGGACCGCCGGCCTGCCCGTCCGGCTCGTGCGCTCCGGCCCCCAGCCGACGCCCGGGCCGGCGCTGCGCCAGACCGCGCACCGCATCGTCCAGGAGTCCCTGACCAACGTGCTGCGCTACGCGCCCCTGTCGCCCATGGTCCTCGTCGAGGTCTCGCGTCGCGCCGAGCCCGGCGCGGACTGGCTCGAGCTGCGGGTCGTCAACCAGGCGGGGCGTCGCCCGGGCGAGGGAGCGAGCGCCGACGAGCGCGGGCTGCCGCCGTCGGTCGCGGAGCAGCACCCGCCCGGCGTCCCGGTCGGGACGGGCCGCGGCATCATCGGGATGCGCGAGAGGGCGGCCGTCTACGGCGGTACGGTGTCGGCGGGGCCGAGCGGGACCGGCTGGGAGGTGCGGGCGAGCCTGCGCCTCGACCTCGACCCCGGCCGGGAGACCGGCGGACGCGACGACGGACGGGAACGCACATGACGGACAGCGGCGCACCGACCCGGGTGCTGCTCGTCGACGACCAGGCCCTGCTGCGCATGGGCTTCCGCATGATCCTCGCCGCCGAGGACGACATCGAGGTCGTCGGCGAGGCCGGGGACGGCGAGACCGGGATCGCGCAGGCCGCCGCGCTGCGGCCCGACGTCGTGCTCATGGACGTCCGCATGCCCGGGACGAACGGCATCGAGGCCACCGAGCGCATCGTGGCCGCGCAGCCCGAGTCTCGCGTCATCATCCTCACGACGTTCGACCTCGACGAGTACGCGTTCGCCGCGCTGCGCGCCGGCGCGAGCGGGTTCCTGCTCAAGGACGCCAAGCCGGGCGAGCTCGTCGGGGCCATCCGCGCCGTCGCGAGCGGCGACGCCGCGGTGTCCCCGCGCATCACGCGCCGCATGCTCGAGATGTTCTCCGGGCAGCTCCCCCAGGACGGCGCCGTCGCCCCCGCGCCCAGCCAGACCGGTCTGCACGACCCCCGGCTCGCCGAGCTCACGGCGCGCGAGCTCGAGGTCTTCGAGGCTCTGGGCGAGGGCCTGACGAACGCCGAGATCGCCGAGCGCTTCGTCCTGTCCGAGGCGACCGTCAAGACCCACGTCGGCCGCGTCCTCGGCAAGCTGGGCCTCCGCGACCGCGTCCAGGCCGTCGTCCTCGCCTACGAGACGGGCGTCGCCCGCCCCTCCTGAGAGTGTCTGCCCGCCGAGACAGAACTGTGGTCGGCCGAGGGAGAGCCCTGGTCCGCCCAGGTCGAGGTGTGGTCTGCCGAGGTAGGGCTCTGGTAGGCCGAGGTAGAGGCGTGGTCCGCCCAGGGAGAGGCCTGGTTCGTCCAGGTAGAGGCGTGGTCGGCCTGTCCGACGGCGGTCTGGTCGCCCTGGGTGGCGGGGTGGGTGGTGGTGCCACCACCCACCTCGCCCGGCTTCAACTCACCTTGGTCTTCCCGCACCCGGGCGACCGCCCGCGGTGCCGGTTCAGCCGGGGTCGCCGACCGGCGTCTCCTGGGCGACCGGACCGCCGTCAGTCGGCGACGGTGCAGCGCAGGGCGAGAAGACGTCGTCGGACCAGGCCTCTACCTCGGCAAGCCACGGGTCTACCTCGGCGGACCACGGGTCTACCTCGGCGGACCACGGTTCTACCTCGGTGGACCACGGTTCTACCTCGGCGGGCTATCCCTCCGCGACGGGCTGGGCGGCGGCCTTCTCGGCCTTCTCGGCCTTCTCGGCCTCGACCTGGGCCGCGGCCTCCTGCTTGGCCGCCTTCTTCGCCGCGCGCTTCTCGCCGCGGCGCTCGGCGAGCGTGTACAGCACCGGCACGACGACGAGCGTGAGCAGCGTCGAGCTGAGCAGGCCGCCGATGACGACGAGCGCGAGCGGCTGGGAGATGAACGCCCCGCCTCCGGTGATGCCGATCGCCATCGGGGTGAGCGCGAAGATCGTCGCCGCGGCCGTCATGACGATGGGGCGCAGACGCTTGCGCGACCCCTCCATGACGGCGTCGTCGAGCGACCGGCCGCGCTCGCGGTACTGGTTGATGAGGTCGATGAGCACGATCGCGTTCGACACCACGATCCCGACGAGCATCAGCAGGCCGATGAGGGCCGGCACGCCGAGCGGCGTCGCGGTGGCGAGCAGCAGGAGCAGCGCACCCGTCGCGGCGAACGGGATCGACACGAGCAGGATGAACGGCTGCAGGAGGCTGCGGAACGTCGCGACCATGACGAGGTAGACGATGAGGATCGCGACGAG
>JAQSXO010000269.1 GCA_029256625.1 Cellulosimicrobium sp.
GGCGGGGCAGCCGGCCAGCAGAGCAGGGGGAATGCTCGACATGTCTACGGACACGCACGCCGTCGGCGTGCTCGAGGGCGAGGTGCGCGAGCTCGTCCGACGCCGCGGGGTGGACCCGGTGCGCGACCGGCCCGCCGTCGACGAGCTCGTGCGCGAGGTCGTCGCCGACTACGAGACCCGGAGCGCCCTCGGGGCCGTCGCCCCCCTCGCGGACCCGACCGCGGCGAGCCGGGCGGTGGTCGACTCCGTGGCCGGCCTCGGACCGCTCCAGCCGTACCTCGACGACCCGGAGATCGAGGAGATCTGGATCAACGCACCCTCGCAGGTGTTCGTCGCGCGCGGCGGCCGGTCGGAGCTCACGACGACGATCCTCACGGCCGAGCAGGTGCGGGACCTCGTCGAGCAGATGCTGCGCTCGTCCGGTCGCCGCCTGGACCTGTCGAGCCCGTTCGTCGACGCCTGCCTCCCCGGCGGGGAGCGGCTCCACGTGGTCATCCCCGACGTCACGCGCAGCGCGTGGGCGGTCAACATCCGCAAGCACGTGGTCCGCGCGTCGCACCTCGACGACCTCGTGCGCCTCGGGTCGCTCACCCCGCAGGCGGCGGCGTTCTTGGACGCCGCGGTCCGTGCCGGGCTGAACATCCTCGTGGCGGGCGCCACCCAGGCCGGCAAGACGACGATGCTCAACGCGCTCGCGGGCTCGGTCCCGCCCACGCAGCGCGTGGTCACGTGCGAGGAGGTGTTCGAGCTCCGGTTCGCCGTGCGGGACGTCGTGTCCATGCAGTGCCGCCAGCCGAGCCTGGAGGGGACCGGCGAGATCCCGTTGCGGCGCCTCGTCAAGGAGGCGCTGCGGATGCGCCCGGACCGGATCGTCATCGGGGAGGTCCGGGAGGCGGAGAGCTTCGACCTCCTCGTCGCACTGAACGCCGGTGTTCCCGGGATGTGCACCCTGCACGCGAACTCGGCTCGCGAGGCGATCACCAAGATGTGCACGTTGCCGCTGCTCGCGGGCGAGAACGTCTCGGACCGCTTCGTGGTGCCCACCGTCGCGACCGCGATCGACCTCGTCGTCCACCTGGGGGTCGACGACGACGGACGCCGGGTCGTGCGCGAGGTCCTGGGGGTCACCGGACGGGTCGAGCAGGGCGTGGTCGAGGCGGCCGAGATCTTCGTCCGGACCGGCGACCGGTTGACGCGTGCCGACGGGTTCCCGCCCGGGGCCGACCGGTTCGCCCGCGCGGGCATCGACCTGGCCGCGCTGCTGCGCCCCGAGCGCTCCCGCGCCGGGGCGTCGGTTGCCGGTGCACCTTCCGACGGTGCGGCGTGGCCGGGGGTGGTCTGACGTGGGGGTCGTCGTGGGGTTCCTGCTCGGCGCGGGCCTGTTCTGCGTCTGGTGGTCGTTCTGGTCGCCGGGGCCGCGACGCGAGCGCCGTGCCGACGGGTGGTCGGCGCGCACCCAGGACCTCCTCGTCCAGGCGGGCGCGCCGTCCGTGACTCCCGGCGCGCTGGTGGCGCTCAGCACGGGCGTCGGGCTCGTGGTCCTCCTCGTCGCGACGGTCCTCGCGAGCTCGGTCACCATCGCGACGTGCTTCGGGGCGATCGCCGCGGCGGCGCCGGCTCTGCTCGTGCGTTCCCGCGCCCGACGACGCAGGGCGCGACTGCGCGACGTGTGGCCCGAGGTCCTGGACCACCTCGCCTCCGGGGTCCGCGCGGGCCTGTCCCTCCCCGAGGCCGTCGGTCAGCTGGGCGAGCGAGGGCCCGCGGAGCTGCGGGAGCCCTTCGCCCGGTTCGCGCTCGACTACCGGGCGTCCGGTCGCTTCGGCGACTGCCTGGACCGGCTCAAGGAGCGGCTCGCCGACCCGGTGGCCGACCGCATCGTCGAGGCGCTCCGGCTGACGCGCGAGGTGGGCGGGACCGACCTGGGACGGCTCCTGCGCACCCTCTCGACGTTCCTCCGGGAAGACGCGCGGACGCGGGGCGAGCTCGAGGCACGCCAGTCGTGGACGGTCAACGGTGCGCGCCTCGCGGTCGCAGGACCGTGGGTGGTGCTCGGCTTCCTCGCGACCCGACCGGAGACCGCGGCGGCGTACAACTCGGTGACGGGGGCGGCCGTCCTCGCCGGCGGCGCGGCGTGCTCCGCCGCGGCGTACCACCTCATGCTGCGGATCGGGCGGCTGCCCGAGGAAGAGCGGGTGCTGCGGTGAACGGCGTCGAGGTGTCGCTGACGGGCGCCGCGATCGGCGCGCTCGGCGGGGTGGGGGTGCTCCTCGTCGTCGCGGGTGCGCGCGGTCGCGCGATCCGTCTGGACGAACGCCTCGCGCCCTACCTGCGCACCCACGACCGGACCTCGGCCCTGCTCCGCGACCAGCCGACCCGCACGCCGTTCCCGACGGTCGAGCGCCTGGTCACCCCGGTGCTCGTCGAGGCCGGCAGGGCGCTCGAGCGGTTCGGCTCCACGTCCACCGACGTCCGCCGACGGCTCGCGCGCGCGGGTCGGCACCAGAGCGTCGAGCAGTTCCGTGCCCGCCAGCTCGTGTGGGGCGTGGTCGGGCTCGCGCTGGGCACGCTGGCCGCGGTCGGGCTCGCGTCGACGCGCGGCTCGTCGGTCGTGCTGCTGGTGCTGCTCGCACTGCTGTGCGGTGTGGGCGGCGTCCTCGCCTGCGACCACGCCCTGACGCGGACGGTCCGGCGCAGGGAGGAACGGATGCTCGCCGAGTTCCCGACGGTCGCCGAGCTGCTCGCCCTCGCCGTGAACGCGGGCGAGGGCCCGGTGGCGGCGCTGGAGCGGGTCTCGACGACTGCTCGCGGAGAGCTCTCCGCGGAGCTCCGCGCGACCCTGGCGTCGGTGCGTTCCGGCACGCCCCTCGCTCGTGCGCTCGAGCAGCTCGCCGACCGGACCGGGCTGCCGAGCCTCACGCGCTTCGCCGAGGGGGTCGCTGTCGCCGTGGAGCGCGGGACCCCGCTCGCCGACGTCCTGCGCGCCCAGGCGCAGGACGTGCGCGAGTCCGGACGCCGCGCGCTCATGGAGGCAGGGGGCAAGAAGGAGGTGGCGATGATGGTGCCGGTCGTCTTCCTCATCCTGCCGGTGACCGTCGTCTTCGCGGTGTTCCCGTCCTTGGCCACGCTACGGCTCGGCTTCTGACCGGGCAGTCCCGCGGGCGCACGCTCGAACAGCTCACGTACGGCACGACCGACGACGGACGAAGGAGAACCGATGCAGGGGTGGGGACGGATGACTCAGCAGGTGCACCGCACGGCACGCCGCACGGCACGGCGGGCGGCGCGCGGCGCGCTCGGGCGGATGACGGGGGCCTCTCCGGAGCGGGGGGACGTCCCGGGATGGGTGCTCATCACTTTGATGACGGCGGGCCTCGTCATCGCGTTGTGGGCCGTCGCCGGGCCGGCGCTCACCCAGGCCTTCAGCAACGCGATCTCGAGTGTCGGCGCGCCCTGAGGTGGCGCGCCGCGAGGGTCGGGGCGCCCCGGCGGAGGACCCCGAGCGCGGGTCTGCGGTGGTCGACTTCACGCTCGTGTCCGTCCTGGTGCTCGTGCTGTTCCTCGGTGTCGTCCAGGTCGCGCTCGCGGTCCACGTGCGCGCGACGCTGGTGGACTGCGCCGCGGAAGGCGCTCGTGTCGCCGGCCGCGCGGACCGCGGTCCGCAGGACGGCGCGGCCCGGACACGCGAGCTCATCACGGCGGCTCTCTCGCCGCGTTACGCACGGGACGTCGAGGCGCGCCAGACCGTGGTGGATGGTCTCCCCGTCGTCGAGGTCACGGTCACGGCACCGCTCCCCGTCGTCGGTCTGCTCGGGCCGGGCGGCGTGGTGACGGTCGACGGGCACGCGCTGGAGGAGGCCCCGTGACCCGCGGCCCGCGCGCGCTGCTCGCGCGTCTCGTCTCCGGCCCGGCGGGAGCCGAACGGGGGAGCGCGGTCGTGGAGTTCCTGGGGGTCGCGGTCGTCCTCCTGGTGCCTGTGCTGTACCTCGTCCTCACGGTGGGCCGCCTCCAGGCGGCGACGTTCGCGGTGGAGGGCGCGTCGCGCGAGGCTGCGCGCGCGTTCGTCACCGCCCCGTCCGCGGTCGACGGGACCCGGCTCGCCGGTGCCGCGGTCGCGCTCGCTCTCGACGACCAGGGCTTCGGGCCTGTCTCGGACGGGCTGACGATCGCGTGCACCGCGGATCCTTGCCTCGAGCCGGGGGGCGAGGTCGTCGCGCGGGTGCGCCTCGACGTCTCCCTCCCGCTCGTCCCGTCGTTCGTGCGGGCGGTCGTCCCGCTCGCGGTCCCGGTCGAGGCGCAGCACGTCGCGTCCGTGGACGAGTACGTCGCGAGGCGGCCGTGACGCGTCGGGGCCGCGCCCCGCGGCCTCCGGTCGCGTCGACGGACGACCCGGAGGACGGTCGGATCATGCTCCTCACGACGGCCTTCGTGGCGTTCGCGCTGCTGCTGGTCACCGTCGTCGTGAGCGCGACCGAGGTGCATCTGGAGCGCAAGCGGCTCTACGAGCTCGCGGACGCGCTGGCCCTCACCGCCGCGGACTCGATGACGCACGAGACGTTCTACGCCGGCGGCGCGACGGCTCCCGTCGAGGGCGGAGTCCTGACCCTCACCGACGCCTCGATCAGGTCGGAGGTCCAGGAGTACCTGGCGCAGAATCCCGCGGCGCTCGACGGGCTGCACGGTGTGGCCGTGACCGAGGCGTCGACGACGGACGGGCGCACGGCGACCGTCGGTCTCGCCGCGCGAGCGCGACCCGCGATGATCAGCTGGGTGACCCAGGCGTGGAGTGATGGCATCATCGTGCGTGCAGAGTCACGCGCCAGAGCGTGGTGAGCACCTGTTGCTGTTCGACGACGAGCATCCAGGAAAGGACGGTTCGCAACGACGCGCGAGCATGCTCCCGCGCCTTTGTTCACTTTCTTAACTTTGGATGGCCACTTCTGGCTGGGCCCTGTCAAAACCCTAGGTTCGCCGCTATGGTGATCCGGTCCGACAACAACTCCAACGATGGAGAGCTACAACATGAACGCACGAGCAACGAAGAAGCTCGTCGCCGGGGGTGCCCTCGGTGCGATGCTCATCGGCACGGTCGCCCTCGCGTCCGCTGCCTCCGCAGACCAGGTGGGCGACGACCAGGGTGTCGACGTCTCGGTCGAGATCGAGTCGAACGTCGAGCCGGGCAACCTCGCCCTCTCGGTCGCCTCGAACGCGACCTCGCTCACCGAGCAGGACTCGACCGTCGAGGGCACCCGTGAGTTCACGGGCACCCTGCCCGACGTCACCGTCACCGACACGCGCAC
>JAQSXO010000004.1 GCA_029256625.1 Cellulosimicrobium sp.
GCCGAACGCCTGGTCGGTCGGCACCTGGCTGCCGCACTGCGGCCAGGAGATGTCGACACCCAGCGGCGTGACCGCTGCGGATGCACCCGACGACGGGCCGGCGACGGCGATGCCGGCGGCCACCACCACCGTGGTCGCGATGGTCGCGACGAGACGACTGATACGGAACATGCTCTCCCCCTGATCTGGCCGGACGGGCCGACCGCGCCCCACCGGCGCACGGGGAGTCTAGGTGGAAGCTTCGGACGACACACCGGCTCTGTCCGTCGACTGTGTCGAACGACGCACTGCACTCGGTCTGTGGAGGACTTCGCGGAGCAGTCGACACCGCACACCCTGGAAGATCACCTTGCTCGGCGTACTACGTCCGGCGTACTATGTGCAGCACAGTGCGCAACGAGAGGGGGTCCCGATGATCAGCGCCGATGCCATCCGCGGGTACGTCGACCTCATCGTGCTCTCGCTCGTCCGGTCCGAGCCGTCCTACGCGTACGAACTCGCGCAGCGGATCAGCACCGTGACCGGGGCCGACTACACGATCAAGCAGACGACCCTGTACTCCGCCGTCAAACGCCTCGAACTCGCCGGGCTCGTGACGTCGTTCCACGGCACCTCCGAGTCCGGCAAACTCCGCACCTACTACCAGATCACCGGATCGGGTCGCGCGCACCTCGACGACAAGACCGAGGAGTGGCGCGACACCAAGTCCGTCATCGACCGCTTCGTGGAAGGGACCAACGCATGAACGAGATCAGCGAGTACCTGGAGACGATGTTCCGCCCCTACCCGCAGACCCCCCGCCTGCGCGAGGCGAAGGCGGAGCTGCACGGGATGATGGAGGACGCGTACGCCGGACTCATCGCCGACGGTGCGACACCGAACGAAGCGATGGTCCAGATCGTCAGCGACTTCGGCAGCCTCGACGAGCTCGCGCTCACCCTCGGCATCACCGCGGACCTGGAGCCCCGGGCGGGCGGTCCGGTGCGCCCCTCCGACGAGCGGGTGCCCGTGCACGCGCCCATCTCGATGGACGAGGCGAAGGGCTTCACCGAGGCGCACCGTCGGACGGCGCCACGCCTCGGTGCCGGAGTCGCGCTCTACGTCCTCGCCGCGATCCCGCTCGTGCTGCTGCTCGGCGCGTCGGACCAGCCGGGTTTCCCCCTGGACGCCGGCGTCGCGATCGCGATCGGGCTCGTCCTCGCACTCGCCCTCGGAGCGATCGCGACGGTCACGATCGTACGGGTCTCGGGCGCGTTCGCTCCCTTCGCCCGGATCCAGGAGCGCCGTTTCAGCCCGGACGCGGACGTCATCCGCTGGGTCAACGAGGTCGCCAGGGCGAACGAACGACGTCAGACGAGGTCGCTGACCGTCGGGGTCCTGCTCTGGGTCCTGTCGCCCGCAGCCCTCATCATCGTGGTGCTCGCACCGCCCACCTCGCTCCAGAGCGTCTGGATCGGGGCGAGCACGGCGTTCCTCCTGCTGGTGGTCGCGATCGGCCTGTTCGTGTTCCTCCGTGAGACGTGGGCGAGCAGTGCCGCCGGCGCCATCAACCGCGGCGTCCCGAGGACCGCCACCGTGCCGGTCTGATCACCCCGTCCAGGCGAGGAGCCCTTCGAGGAGGGTCGCGTACCGTGCCGCGATGAGCGTCGCAGGTCGCAGGTCGACGCGCGTTCCCTGCGGCTCCACGGCCAGCGTCACCCTCGAGTCACCGGTGTCGAGCACCACGGTGACGTCGACCGTCTCGTGCGCCGTGGTCGGTGCGGACACGGAGCCGAGCCGGACGGCGACGACCTGCCCGCCGCCCGCGACCCGGACGGGCGTGTGCCGCGTGACCGGGGTCGCCGTGACGAGGTGCCGCTCGATCTGGTCGACGTTCGCGTGGTGGTCCGCCGACTCCGGGAACGGGACGCTCCGCAGCCCGTCGTCCTCGTGCACGAGGACCGCCTGCGGAACCCGCGTCGCCGTCAGCCGGAGGGCGAGCATGAACGCGTACACCGCCCGCGCCCGGTGGCGCTGGTCCCAGGACACGTCGACGACGATCCGACCGAGGAGTTCGTCGACGCCGTCGAGCTCCGGAACGGTGACCCGCTCGACGACGAGTCGACGGTTCCCGGACGCTCGGACGCGGTCCGCGAGAGCCCGCAGGTCCGGGCAGGAGAACAGGTCACCGATGGTCAACGCCCCGGGGAACGCGGCATCGAGCTGCCCCTTGACCTGCATGATCGTGAGCGAATCGCCACCGATCTCGAAGAAGCTGTCGGTGACCGCGACACCACGGATGCCGAGGACGTCCGACCACACCGCCGCGATGCGCTGCTCGACGTGGTCACCCTCCGCCGTGGACGTCGGCAGTGCATCCCCGTGCGGGCCCCCGTCATCACCCGCCGGCCACGGCAGCGCACCCGTGTCGAGCTTGCCGTTGACGTTGAGCGGGAGGGCCGCGAGCGGCACGATGTGCCGCGGCACCATGTAGTCGGGGAGCAGCCGGCGCAGCCCCTCGCGCACCGTCGACGCGGTGACGTGTGCCGCGCCGACGACGAAGCCGGCGAGGACCGTCGGGGAGCCCACGACGCTCCGCGCCACGACGACGACGTCGCGCACCCCGTCGACCTGCGCGATGGCCGCTTCGACCTCGCCGAGCTCCACGCGGAACCCACGCACCTTCACCTGGGCGTGCTCGGTCACCCGGCCGAGGAAGACGAGCGTGCCGTCGGCCTGCCACTGGACGCGGTCGCCGGTGCGGTAGCCGACGACACCGTCGAGCACCGGGAAGCGCTCGGCGGTCCGGTCGGGCATCCCGAGGTAGCCGAGCGCGAGGCCGAGACCCGTCGCGACCAGCTCGCCCTGCTCGCCCGGTCCGCACAGCGATCCGTTGCGGTCGAGGACGACGACACCGCCACCCGCGATCGGCGCACCGATCGGCACGGTGCGCCCGACGGGGAGCACCCGAGGGATCCGGTACGCCGTCGTGAAGGTGGTGTTCTCGGTCGGGCCGTACACGTGGAACATCTGCAGCGCACCGCTCGCCCCGTACAGCTGCCGCATGCGCTCGGCGTCCGCTCGCTCGCCGCCGGTCATCACGACGCGCAGGGCCGCCAGGACGCCCGGGTCCTGACCCACGAGCGAGTTGAAGAGTGACGTCGTCACGAACATGACCGTCACACCGTGGCGAGCGAACAGCTCGGCGAGCGCCGACGCGTCGACCAACGTCGCACGGTCGGCGATCACCGCCCGGCCGCCGTGCAGCAGCGGCCCCCAGAGCTCCAGCGTCGCGGCGTCGAACGCGACGGAGCTCCCGGCGAGCACGACGTCGTCGCCCGTGATGGGGATGTCCGGGTTCTCCCAGGCGATCCGGAGCACCGCCCGCTGCGGCACCACGACCCCCTTCGGGCGTCCCGTCGTCCCCGAGGTGTACATCACGTACGCCTCGTCGTCGCCCCGTCGCTCGACCGGCACCATCGGCGGTGCCGTCCGCCCCTGCTCGACGCCGATCACCGGCAGCGGGAGCCCCGCCTCGTCGGTGAGCCGCCGACCGGCGGCATCGACCGCGAGGACCGCGGTGACGCCCGCGTCGTCGAGGACGAGCCGGGCGCGGGCCGACGGCGCGTTCACGTCCACCGGCACGTACGAGCCACCGACGAGCACGACCCCGACGAGCGCCACGGTGGTCGCGATCGATGCCTCCCCCGCGATGCCCACGCGGTCACCGGGGAGCACACCGCCTCGGCGGAGGTCCAGCGCAACGGCGGAGGCGCGGGCCCACAGCTCGCGGTACGTCAGCGACTCCAGATCGTCGGCGATCGCGACTCGGTGCGGCACCCTGGCGGCGACGGCGACGAACGCCGCGCCGAGCGCTCCCGGCAAGCGCGGAGCGACCGCGCCTGACGTGTCCTGTGGCAGGGCGGCGAGGACCCGTTCCGGAGTCGCGCCGGCCTGCGCCACCGACATCCCGTCGTCGTGGCAGAACGCCTCGAGCACGTCGATCACCCGGTCACCGAGCCGGTCGATGTCCGAGCCGCCGAAGTGGCCGGCGTCGTACAGCCAGACGAGCAGCAGCTCGTCGCCGGCCCGCTGCGCCGTCAGCGTGAGTGGAGTCTCGGTCTGCTCTCGGCCGCGCACGAAGGCGAGACCGGCGTCGTCGAGGGCGTCCGCGTCGAGGCCGTAGTTCTCGAAGGTGTAGAGACACGACACGAGTCGGTCGTGACCGACGAGGCTCTGCACCCGTGCGAGCGCCGTGTGGTCGTGCTGCATCGCGGCGACGGCCTGCTCCCGGACGTCGTCGAGCAGTGTCCGCACGGTCTGCGCCGGCTGCCAGCGGACGCGCGCCGGGATGGTGTTGATGAAGAGGCCGGTGGCGTTCTCCAGGCCGGCGGCCGTGCCGTCGCGGCCCGACACGACCTTGCCGATGACGACGTCGTCGACGTCGAGCGCTCGACCGAGTGTGAGGGCGAGTGCGGCCTGGACGAGGTGCGCCAGCGTCGTCCCCGTCGCCTGGAAGCGGGCGGTCAGCCGCGCTGCGAGCGCCGCATCCGAACTGCGGCGGGCACGGGCAGCCGTCGACGACGCCGCGAGCGACTCGGTGAAGGGCAGAGCGGTCTGCAGCTCCGGCGCTCCGTCGTACCCGTCGAGGACGTTGCGCCAGTACGTGTCCGACGCGTCGAGCGGTCGGCGAGCCGCTGCGGCGATGACGTCACCGAAGACCGTGCGCTCCGCCGGTCCGATCGCCTGGAGCTCCTCGCCCCGCAACAGTGCGACGAGTTCGTCGAGGATCCTGGCGAGACTCCACCCGTCGAGGATGATGTGGTGGTAGGTGAGCACGAGCGTCTCGACGTCGTCGGCACGGGAGGTGTCGGTGACGACGGTGACCCGCATCAGCGGTTCTGCGGCGAGCACGAAGCCGCGCTCGACGTCCTCGTGCAGGAGGGCATCGAACGCGTCCCCGCCGTCGACCGACGCGGAACGGACGGACGGCCCGGAGTGCTCACCCGCTGCGAGCACCACCTGCCGGGGCCGGCGCAGACCGTCCGCCGCGAAGCGGGTCCGCAGGACCGGGTGTCGTGCCGCGAGCTCGGCGACGGCCGCTCCGACCCGTGCGGAGAGGCCGCCACCGGAACCGCGCCACGGTGTCGCGGAGGTGCGCCGGAGCGGCTCTCCGACCTCGAAGACCTGCTGCACGACGGAGGCGCGACTGCCCGGCTCCCGGAGGTGGTGGAGGAGCATCCCGTGCTGCAGGGGACTCAGGTCGATCACGTCGTCGACGTCGCCGTACGCGCGTTCGATCGCCTCCTGCTCGTCCAGGTGCAGGTCGGAGGCCCGCACGAGGTCACTCGGCGTGCGTACGCGAGCCGACCCGCGCCTCCCGGCCGTGGCGAGTGCCGCGAGGCGGGGGCCGAGCTGCTCGACGGCGGTCACGATCACCGGGTCCGCACCCGGGCCCATGGACGTGAGCACCCGCAGGCGTCCGTCGGCGACGAAGGCGTCGACCTGGACGCCGACGGGGACGCGGTTCCCCGGAGCCGATGCGGTGCCTGCGGCATGCAGACGGTAGGCGCCCGAACCGGCGCCCCGGGCGGCGGCACCCTGGTCGCCGATGTAGTTCACGGAGATCGACGGCCGGGCACGGCGATCCTGGTCGTCGTCGACGCGGTACCCGACGCCGCCGAGCGGGACGCGACGGACCGCCTCCTTGGCGAGCACGATCGAGCGGTGCGGTGATGCTGCGTCGCACTCCACGAGGACCGGGTGGATCGCGGTGAACCAGCCCACCGTCCGCGACACGTCGGGCAGGAGCGGGTGTTCTGGTCGTCCGTGCGCCTCACGCTGGACGACGATCGACGACCGTCCGTCGACGGCCGCGACCGCCGCGCCGACAGCGGCGAGCAGCAGGTCCTCGATCGTCGCTCCGTAGGCGACGGCCACCCGCTTCAAGCGGGCGGTCTGCTCGGCGTCGAGCACGATCGGCGCCGGTTCGGCCTGTTCGGCCTGTTCGGCCGGTTCGGCCGGTTCGGCCGGTTCGGCCGGTCCTGCCGGTGCGGTCGATCCGGCCGGTGCCGTCGGCAGGTGGTCGACGGGCGGGTCCTCCGGACGCTGCTCCGCCACGAGGGCGCGATCGATGTCGCTCCACACCGTGCGGTCCGACGCCGACTGTGCGCGGACCGCCGACACGATCGCCTCGGACCACTCCCGGAGCGAGGCCGTCGAGGGCGGCAGGGTGACCTCACGGTGTGCACGCGCCGCGTGGACAGCGCTGACGAGGTCCTCGACGAGGACGTGCCAGGAGACCACGTCGACGACCAGGTGGTGCGCGCAGAGCAGCAGCGTCGCACCGCTCGGAGCCTGCACGAGACCGGCTGCGAGGAGCGGGCCGGTCCCGAGGTCGAAGCCTGGCTGCAGCTGCCGCGCCAGGTCGGCCACCGCGCCGTCCACCTCGGCATCCGCCGCGACGTGCACCTCGGCGAAGACGTACCGCGCGTCGTCCGGACGTCGGACGGTGAGCTGCTGCCCGTCGAGGACCGCCCGCAACGCGTCGTGGTGGACCCAGACGGCGTCGAGCGCCACGCGCACGTGCGCCGTCGACACCCTGCCGAGGTCGACCACGGCGTCCTGGTTGAAGTGCGCGGGCTCGGCGAGACCCCAGGCGAGGAACTCGTCGACCATCGGGAGACGCCCCACCGGCCCGTGCAGGTGCCGGACCGGGGCGGCCGCCGGTGCCGCCACGTCGATGTGCCGAGCGATCTCGTCCACTGTCATCGACTGCATCACCCGGCTCACCGAGCAGTGGTAACCCGCTTTGCGGAGCAGCGAGACCGTCCGGATGGCCGTGATGGAGTCACCGCCGAGCTCGAAGAACGAGGCGTTCCGCCCCACACCCGCCAGCGACAGGACGGTGGCGAAGGCGTCCGCGACGGCCTGCTCCGCGCGGGTCCGCGGAGCAGCGTCGGCCGCGGCCACGGCCGGGTGCTCCGCATCGAGGGCCTGCAGCGCTGCGACGTCACGCTTGCCGTTCCCGGTGAGCGGGATCGACGGGGTCCGGAAGGCACGGGCGGGAACCATGTACGAGGGCAGGACCCGCGCCGCACGTTCGCGGAGGTCGGCGGCATCGGTGTCGGCGACGAAGTAGGCGTGGAGGCGGGTCGTCCCCGAGTCGTCACGCCGCGCCGCGACGACCACGTCGTCGACGCCGTCGAGGGCCAGCAGGGCAGCCTCGACCTCGGCGAGTTCGACCCGGTGCCCCCGGACCTTCACCTGTCGGTCGTCACCGATCCGGCCCAGGTACTCGACGGTACCGTCCGCCAACCAGCGACCACGGTCACCGGTGCGGTACTCGAGACCGTCGGACGTGCGCACGAAGGACTGCGCCGTCAGCTCCGGCGAACCCAGGTACCCGTCAGCGACGCCGTCCCCACCCGCGACGACCTCGCCGACCTCGCCGATGCCGCAGGCACGGTCGCCGTCCCGGACGATGCGCACACGGGTGTTCCCGATCGGCTTACCGATCACCACCCGCGTGAATCCGCGCTGGAAGGGGTGCACCGTCGTGAAGGTCGTGTTCTCGGTCGGCCCGTAGCCGTTGAACACCTGGATCGCAGGGTTCTCCCGGTGCAGCCGGTGCACGTGTTCCGCGGCGACGGTCTCTCCCCCGATGACGAGCCGCTCGACCCCGTCGAGCGCCCACGGGTCCGTGGTCACGACGTGGTTGAACAGCGAGACGGTCAACCACATGACCGTCACGTGGTGCTGGTCGACGAGCGCGCCGAGCGACGCGGGGTCGACGACGGCGTCACGGTCGTCGAGCACGAGCGTTCCGCCGTTGAGGAGCATGCCGAACACCTCGAAGGTCGACGCGTCGAACGCGAGCGACCCCGTGAGCAGCAACGTGTCGGAGGCGTGCAACGGGAGTGCTTCGTTGTCGAGGACGAGCCGGAGCACGGCGCGGTGCGGGACCACGACACCCTTCGGTCGCCCTGTCGTCCCCGAGGTGTACATCACCGAGGCGGCGCTGTCGGGCGTCGGGGCGCCCGGCCCACTGCCCGTGTCCGCCGTTCCGCCGGCGGCGCGCCGGTCGGCGTCGGGCAGGGCTGACGCGTCGAGCACGAGGACCGGGTCACGGGGGTCCAGCAGCCCCCAGGCGTCGACGAGTCGGGCCGCCGACGCGTCCGCGCAGACGACGACCCTGGTACCCGCGTCCGCGGCGATGGCGCCGAGCCGCTCCGGCGGAGCTGCCGGGTCGAGCGGAACGAAGGCGGCACCTGCCAGCGAGATGCCGAGGATCCCGGCGAGGAGCGGTGCGGTCGGAGTGCCGAGGACACCGACGCGGGCGCCAGGACCGACCCCTGCCTCCGTGAGGACCGACCGCATCCGGTCGGCCATCGCGGCGAGCTCCGCGTACGACAGGGGAACCCCTCGATCCACGACTGCGGTGCGGTCGGCGTTGCGGGTCGCCGCGGCCGTGAACGCCGCACCGATCGACGACACTCCGAGTGTGCTGTGCGAGGTGGTCGCGAAGCCGTCCACCGTCACGCGCTCCTCGGCACCGACGCTGTCGACCGCACCGACGAGGGCGTCGTCCTGACCCGCGAACGCCCCGAGCACCCGGACGAGTCGATCGACGACCGTCTTCGCATCGGCGACCGCCAACCGCGCCGGATCGACCATGATCACGAAGCGCAGGGCGTCGTCGACCGGCTGCACGGTGACCGTGAGGGGGTAGTCGGTCTCCTCGCGCGCCGACTCGAACCGCAGCCCCGCATCGACGAGGTCCTCGTCCGCGAGGGCGAAGTTCTCGACGGCGAGCAAGCACTCGAACAGATCGCGGTGCTCGGCGAGGGACTGGATGCGCGCGAGCGACCCGTGCGAGTGCGCGGCTGTGGCGAGCGCCTGTGCGCGAACGACGTCCAGCAGACGGTCGACCGTCCCGCTCGGGTCGACGGTGACCCGGACCGGGACGGTGTTGACGAACAGCCCCACGACCTCGTCGAGACCGTCGACGTCCACGTCGCGACCGGACACCACCTTGCCGAACACGACGTCCGTCGTGCCGGTGGCGCGCGCGAGCACGACGGCCAGCGCAGCCTCGACCAGGTGCGCGAGCGTGATCCCCCGCCCCGCGTACCGCGTGGCGAGGACGCCGGGGAGGCCAGCGGCCGTCGTCACGGCGTACCGCGCGCGGTCGGCCGGGGCTCCGTCGACGGCGTCCGCGCCCGTCCCGTCTGCGTCGGTGGCGCCGCCCGTCCCGTCTGCGTCGGCGGCTGCGCCGCGCGTCCCGTCTGCCCCGCCTGCCCTGTCTGCCCTGTCTGCTCCGTCTGCTCCGTCTGCTCCGGCGGCTCCGCCTGCTCCGTCTGCTCCGGCGGCGGCGGCGGCGTGCTCGGGTTCGCGCTCCACGCTGGCGAGCCGTGCCGGCGGCTCGACACCGCGCATCAGGTCCGACCAGTAGCGGTCGAACGCCGCGCGGTCCCGCGACGCCGACCAACCGACGTAGTCGGCGTACTGCTTCGCACCGACGGCGTCCCGGTCCGCCCGACCGAGCACCTCGTCACGACTCCCCGTCCGGGCCAGGTCGCTGTACTCGCGGAAGTCCGCGAACAGGCGCGCCAGGCTCCACCCGTCCATGACGACGTGGTGGTAGGTCCACACGAGCCGGAGCCGATCGACGCCCTCGCGGCCCGTCAGGACCGCGGTGACGCGCAGCAGTGGATCGAGGTCGAGCCGGAAGCCCCGGGCGACGTCGTCAGCGAGGAGCCGATCGAGCCGGAGCTCGGCGTCGGTGTGCGAGTGCGCCCGGAGGTCGACCACGGTGAACTCGGGCTCGCGGTCGGTGAGGACCACCTGACGGGGCCGCGCCACGCCGCTCGTGACGATGCTCGTCCGGAGCACGGCGTGCCGACGTGCGAGCGCCGCGACCGCGACCCCGATCGCCTCGACCTCGTCCGCCGGGTCGCCGAGAGCATCCACCCTGAAGATCTGCTGAACGACGTACGGGCTCGTGTCGCTGTCGGTCAACGAGTGGAAGACGAGGCCTTCCTGCTGCGGTGCGAGATCGAGCACGTTCTCGATCCTGGAGCTGACGATCCGCTGATCCATTGGGTCCCCTCACCATCTGGTGCGTTCCGGAGTCGCTCGTCGAACACGTCCCCGAGGTCCATCTTGGTGTGTCGGAGCGATGGATCATGCAGTCGCCGGAGAAAAAAGTCGGCATGTGATCACGCAGACCCTTCTCAAACTCACAGCTTGCGCTAGAGTCTCGGACGGGGGACGAACGGCTGGATCGCGATGACGCGATCCAGCAGACCCCGTCGAGCTCGATGACGACGACGGATCAAGGTGGGGGCAGGGCGATGACGAAGGCCGCTTTTCTGTGTTCGGGGCAGGGCTCGCAGTACGTGGGCATGGGGCGCGAGCTCGTCCGCGACTCGACCGCTGCCGCGGCGGCGTTCGACGAGGCATCGGAAGCCATCGGGATCGACCTGCGCGCCCTCTGCTTCGAGTCCACCGCAGCAGAACTCGCCCGTACCGTCAACACCCAACCGGCGATCCTCACCCTCAGCGTCGCGCAGGCCCGCGCGAGTGCCGAGCGTGAAGCACTGGACCCGGCCGTCATCGCCGGCCACAGCCTCGGCGAGATCACCGCACTCACCCTGGCCGGGTCGATCGGGTTCGCTGACGCCGTCCGGCTCGCCCGTCGGCGTGGCGAGCTCATGCAGCAGGCCGTACCGGAAGGCCACGGGCTCATGCTCGCCGTGATGACGCGAGAGCACGAAGCCGTGATCGACCTGTGCGCCCAGGTCTCCGAGCAGATGTTCGACGTCGTGCAGGTCTCCAACCTGAACTCGAACACCCAGGTCGTCGTCGCCGGAAGCGCGTCAGCGGTCCTCGCCGTCCACGGTCGACTCGAGGACGACGGGATCCGCTCGACGCCGCTCAACGTGAGCGTTCCGTTCCACTCGCCGCTGATGGAACCGGTCGTCGCCCCGTTGCGCGAGCAGCTGGCGTCCATCGAGATCACCGCCCCGCAGGTGACCGTGCTCTCGAACGCGACCGGACGCCCGTACCGTGACGAGGACGAGATCGTCGAGCTGTTGCTGCGTCAGGTCGTCGAGCCGGTCCGCTGGGTGGAGAACCAGCGGTGGATGCGCATGCACGGCATCGACTACGCAGTCGAGTTCGGTCCCGGACAGACGCTGTCCGGACTCATGCGGCACACGCACCGCGAAGTCCCGGTCTTCAGCTACGACTCAGCCGACGCCCGCGCATCGCTGCAGGTCATGATCGAGCGGACGACCGTGCCGTTCCTCGCCCGCGCACTCGGCATCGCCGTCGCCGTGCGCAACACGAACTTCGACGCCGACGACTACCGCGAGAAGATCGTCACGCCCTACCGGTCGCTCGAGAAGCTCAGTCGCCTCGTCGACCGTGAACGGCGTGACGCCACCGACCAGGAGCGGCGTGAGGGTGCTGAGCTGCTCATCGGGATCCTCCGGGCGAAGGGCAGCACGCCTGCGGAGATCCAGAGCCGGCTCGACACCCTGTCAGCGGACTCCCGCACGGAGCCGCTGTCCGTCGACGACCTGCTCGCCCACGTCTGAGCGCCGCACGTCGATGCTGGGCAACGAGGACCTCGACGCGCTGCTGCGGGCCGCAGCGGGCACACGACCGGACGGTCTCACGATCGAGTCCCCCGCTGTGTCCGCCGACGCGACCGCCAGGGCAGACGGAGCCATCGCGATCATCGGGATCTCGGCCCGGGTCGGTGCCGCCGGGTCCGCCCGGGCGCTCTGGGATGCGGTGAACAGCGGTACGGACCTGATCAGGCCGTTCCCGGCGGATCGGTTCGCCGATGCTGACGAGCTCGCGCTCAGTGCTCTGGGCTCCGCCCTGGCGGACCCGGTCCCGTACGCGTACCTCGACGACGTCGACCGTTTCGATCCGTCTCGGTACGGGATCTCCCGCACCGAGGCAGAGCTCATGGATCCCCACCAGCGACTGTTCCTCGCCGCCTGCGTCGACGCGATCGAGGACGCCGGGTACGGTGGCGTCGCGTTGCGCGGCTCGAAGACCGGCGTCTACGCGGCATCGGGACTCGTGCCGGGGCTCTACCTCAGCGGTCACGAAGCGCGCGACGCCGCGGAGGCTGGGCTCGGTACGTCCGGTGGCATCGCTTCGGTCGTGGCCAGCCGCATCAGTCACATGCTCGACCTCACCGGTCCCGCGATGATCATCGACACGGCGTGCTCGTCGTCCATGACGGCCCTCATCACGGCGTGCCAGGACCTCCGCGCCGGTCGCGTGACGACGGCGATCGCCGGTGCCGTCCGTCTCACGCTCGTCCCGCCGACGCACAAGGAGCGTTCCTTCGGCATCGAGGCGGCCTCGCACCGGACGCGGACCTTCTCGTCCGACGCCGAGGGCACCGGCGGCGGGGAGGGCACCATCGCCTTCCTGCTGAAGCCGCTCGCCCGGGCGCAGCGCGACCGCGACCACGTCTACGGCGTCGTCAAGGGCTTCGCTGCGAACCAGGACGGTGCGACGACCGGCATCACGGCGCCCAGCGCCAGCGCTCAGGCGGCCGTCGTGCGAGCGGCGTGGCGGGATGCCGGCATCGATCCGGGCACCGTGGGCTACGTCGAGGCCCACGGGACCGCGACGAAGCTCGGGGACCCCGTCGAGATCGACGGCCTCGTCGAGGCGTTCTCGTCGTGGACGGACGCCCGGCAGACGTGCGCCGTCGGTTCGGCCAAGTCGAACGTCGGCCACCTCGACTCCGCCGCCGGGGTGACCGGGGTGCTGAAGGTGCTCGGGATGTTCGCCGACCAGGTCATCCCGCCGACGCTGCACTTCGTCGCCCCGAACACGGAGATCGACTTCATCGATTCCCCGGTGTTCGTCGCCGACACCCTGCGCCCCTGGGCGAGCAGCGGACCGCGCAGGGCCGGCGTGAGCTCGTTCGGGATGAGCGGCACCAACACGCACGTCCTCCTCGAGGAGCCACCGGTCCTGCCCGAGCGTGCAGTGGACGCCGGACCGACCTGCGTCACCGTGTCGGCGCAGTCGTCGCCCGCACTCCGCCGAGCACTCACGGACCTGCTCGGCGCCCTCGACGACCAACCGGACCTCGCCCTGGTCGACGTCGCACGGACGCTCAACACGGGACGCGCCGTGCTGCACCACCGCGCAGCGCTCGTCGTGCGGTCCGTCGACCAACTCCGCGCCCACATCCGCCTCCTCCTCGCAGGCACCGTGCCGACCGGGGCGTTCCTCGGCGAGCGGGGCACCAGGCCCGTGCAGGACACCACACCGTCCGATGCCGAGGGACCGCTCGACGAGCAGGCTGCCCGAGCGATGCGGAGTGTCGCCGGCGGTGACCGCGACGACGGACTCGTCCAGCTCGCCGCACTCTTCGTCGCCGGCGCCGACGTCGACCTCGCCCCCCTCGACACCGCCGGCACCGCGCGGCTCGTGCCGCTCCCCGGCGTCGTCGGCCAGCCGACCCGCGTGTGGCGGCCAACGACGGGCAGTGGACCCGGTGCGTCCCGGCACGGGGCCGGCGCGTCCCGGCACGGCCGGCACCAGTTCAACGGGCCCGGGGTCGACGTCTTCGAGTCGGACTTCTCCGCATCGCGCACCTTCGAGCTCGGCGAACACGTCGTCGACGGCAGCCACGTGATGGTGGGCACCGGGTTCCTCGAGATGGCCTACTCGACCGCACGTCGATTCCTCGGCGACGCGGTACGGATCGACAACATGCACTACCTCGACCCGCTGGTCACGCACGGAGACGAGGTCCGTCGTGTCCAGCTGGTGATGAACCACCGCCCCGACGAGGCGTCGATCGACTTCCTCGTGCGGTCGTTCGACGTCGCGACCGACGTCTGGGCCGAACACGCCCGTGGCGTGTTGACCGCGCTCGACACGAGCCGACGGCCGGAACGCGTGGACGTCTCGGGGCTGCTCGCCGACTACCGCCGGGCCGACGGACCGATCGTCTACCGCCGCGACCTCGTGCAGACGGCGGGTCGGTACTGGAACGCCGCCCAGAGCACGCACTTCTCGGACGATGCGCGCATCCTGCTGCACTTCGAAGCCGACGCCCCGACCCGAGCCGCCAAGCGGGACTACGCGTTGTTCCCGCCGATCATGGACTCGTCCCTGAACCTCGCGCTCCTGAACGAGGTGGACGCGTTCCTGCCCCTCGCACTCGGCCACGGCGAGATCTACGGCCCGCAGCCGGACGCCGGCTACAGCTGGATGGTGCCCGAGGTCCGTGACGAACTCGCCGACACGTCCGTCCGGACCTCGCGGGTCGTCATGTGCGACGAAGCGGGCAACGTCTTCGCGAGGTTCGAGAACTACACCGTGGGACGCCTGACCGACCGGTCCAGGTTCCAGCGTCCCGACGACGGTGCCTCCCCGTTCCACACGATCACGTGGCGCGAGACGGTCGCGCGCCACGAGACCCCGGCGGCCCGGCACGGGATCACGGTCATCGGTGGTCCGGAGGACCAGGACCTGCTGCGCGAGGCCGCCGGCGCGATCGGAGCTGCCCACGCCGTCGTCCCCGCTGATGCGTCGGACGCCGATGTCGAAGCGGTCGCGGACGAGATCGAGGCCGTCGGGACCACCGACGTGGTGCACCTGCTCGCCGGCCCGGGACACCCGGCCGAGGCTCGCCTGCACGGGCTGTTCCGCCTGCTGCGCGCCCTGCACCGACGGCCGTGGACCGCAGGGCTGCGGTACCGTCTGCTCACCCGCGGAGCCCACTCGGTCGTCGACGGTGAGACGGTGGACCCGGCCGCCCACGCTGCCGACGCCATGGTCGTCGCGCTCGTCGGCGAGCACTCCCGCCTCACCCTCGGAGTCCTGGACATCGCGGCCGACGGAAGGGCGGACGTCGTGCACTCCGGTGTCGAGCGGGCACTCGCCGACCTCCCGCGCGCACGGTCAGCCCTGCGTGACGGACGTCTGTTCGAGAGCACGATCGCCGCGGCGCAGCGGGACGACGTCCCCGTCCCTGCCGGTGCGGTCCTCGTCACGGGCGGGACGGGCGGCATGGGCACCGCCATCGCCCGTCGCCTGGTGCGGGACGACCCGGACCGGACCGTCGTGCTGGTCGGACGCCGGTCTCCGGCAGAGGTCGCCGACCGGTTCGCCGAGCTGCCGGCGGAGGAGCGGGATCGCATCCTGGTGCTCCGCGCCGACGTGCTGGATCCGGCGCAGACAGCGGCGGCGATCGCCGTCGCACGCTCGCAGCGAGGGGGACTCGCCGGCGTCGTCCACGCGGCTGGACTCCCGGGTGACGGCTTCATCATGTCGAAGGACGACGCGACCTTCGCCGCCGTCCTCGAGCCGAAGGTGCGCGGTACCGACGTCCTCCTCGCTGCGCTGGCGGACGACCCGCCCGCGTTCGTCCTCCTCTGTTCCTCGATGACCGCCGTCTTCGGCGCGGTCGGCCAGTCCGACTACGCCGCGGCGAACGCCTACCTCGACGGCACGGCGCTCCGAGGCGGTGCCACACGGATCGTCGCGCTCGACTGGACGGGTTGGGCCGAATCCGGGATGGCCCACGAACGCGGCATCGAGGGCGGCGGGTTCCGGACGGCCTTTGTGGACGACGAGACCGGAGCCGGCCTCGCCGTCGCCGCGATCGGGTCCCGATCGGCGCGTCTGCTCGTCGGCTCCTTCGACCCGGAGGTCGTCGCGCGGGAACACGACGAACTGGAACGCGTCGTGGACGTCGCCCTCGTGTCCGCACGTGCTCCGCGGGGTGTCACGCCCGCCGCGCGAATCGTGTCGGGCAGGGCCGGGCTGCGCTCCCTCGAGGAGATCGTGGTGCGCGGGGTCGACGAGAACGCGATCAGCGACGTGGAGCGCGTCGTGATCGAAGCGTGGGCGACGGCACTCGGCGTCGACGAACTCGACGTCGACCAGGCCTTCTTCGACGCCGGCGGCAACTCGCTCCTGGCATCCCGGCTGCAGGTCATCCTCGACGAACGGTTCCCCGGCGTCCTCAGCATCGTCGAGCTGTTCGTGTACGACACGGTCGCCAAGCTCGCGGCGTACATCACGGAACAGACCGTCCCCGCGGCGGACCGACGCGACGGCGTGCACCGGTCGTCGGCGCCGAGCCGAACACCGGCGGCGCCCCTCGCCCAGCTGCTCGACGAGTTCCTCGAGGGGAAACGGAGCATCGAGGACGTCCTGAGCGAATGAACCACATCGACTCCCGCTGCGGCGGACACAACGACATCCCCGGCCTGCCGGGGCGGGAAAGGCCAGTCCGATGAGCGGTGTCAAGCGCGTCATCCTCGAGAACCTCTCGAGCGGGAACCTCACCAAGCAAGAAGCCCTGGAAGCGCTCGAGGCGCTCGATGCCGGCGCACGAACCGGCCCGACACCGAGCGCCCCGCTCGAGGAGATCGCGATCATCGGCATGGCGGGGACCGTCACGATGGCGGAGGACCTGGACCAGTTCTGGGACAACATCGTCAACAACCGCAACTGCTTCGTCTCCAAACCGGCCGAGCGGCTCGTGGAGGACCGTGTCTGGGCCAACCCGCACTACGCCGAGCTCTTCGAACGCCGTCCCCACGAGGACAAGGACGAAGACCTGGAGCGCTTCGTCGGGCCGTACCTGCCCAGCACGACGGGGTTCGACGAGAAGTTCTTCGGCATCAGCCCCGAGGACGCCGACACGATGGACCCCCAGCACCGCGTGTTCCTGCAGCAGGCATGGCGGGCTTTGGAGGACGCCGGCTACAGCGAGCGGACGGTCCGCGGCTCACGGACCGGGGTCTTCGCCGGTCGCGACGGGACGAGTTCCAACATCTACCGACGGGTCATCGAGACCGACAACGTCGGCGGGATCTGGGAGGGGATCCTCTCGAGCCGGATCAACTACGAGTACGACCTCAGGGGTCCCGCGTACGTCATCGACACGGCGTGCTCCTCCAGCCTCGTGGCGATCCACATGGCCGCGCAGGCGCTGCGGAACGACGAGTGCACGATGGCGATCGCCGGCGGGGTCTGCTTGACGGCCGGCGGCCTCGACCACGACGAGGTCGACCTGGCGTCCATCCGCCAGCGCACGCCCGCCCCCGGCAACGTGGTGTCCAAGCACTTCACGATCTCCACGTTCGACGCCAAGGCCGACGGCACCGTCTTCGGTGAGGGGGCTGCTGCGATCATCCTCAAGAAGCTCTCCGACGCCGAGCGCGACGGCGACCACGTCTACGGCGTGATCGCCGCGACCGCCACCAACAGCGACGGGGCGTCGAACGGCCTGACCGCACCGAACCCCCGCGCGCAGTCGCTCCTGTTGGCCGATGTGTGGGAACGGGCGGGCATCAACCCGGAGCACATCGACTACATCGAGGCGCACGGCACGGGAACGACCCTCGGGGACCCGATCGAGATCCTCGGCATCTCCAACGCGTTCAAACGGGTCACCGACCGCCGGCAGTTCTGTGGGATCGGCTCCCTCAAGACGAACATCGGTCACACGGCCGGCGCTGCCGGCGTCATGAGCATCATCAAGTTGCTGCTCTCCATGCGGGAGGAGCTGATCCCGGCCACCAGGAACTTCGAGGAGCCGAACGGCCAGATCGACTTCGTCGACTCCCCCGTGTACGTCGTCGACCGGAACACGCCGTGGCCCAAGCGGGACACCCCGAGGTACGCCGGCGCGTCGGCCTTCGGGTTCTCCGGAACCAACGCGCACGTCCTCCTGCGCGAGTACCAGGGACCCGCCGGCGCACCGGTCGAGATCGCGCCGGTGCGTCCGCGGCTGTTCACGGTGTCGGCGAAGACCGAGACGGCCTTCGAGAACTACCTCGCGCGGTACGAGGAGTACTTCGACTCGGCGCCGGTGGTGTCGCTGCGCGACCTCTGCTTCACTGCGTCGACGGGTCGGGACCACTTCGAGTACCGCCTTGCCATCGTCGCGACGAGTGTCACCGAGCTCGCGACGAAGTTCGCGCTCCTCCGGGAGTCCGGCAACCGAGCGAACCCGGCGAAGGGCATCGTCATCGGTCGTCACCGGGTGGTCTCCGAACGCACGTCGACGCTCGAACAGGGCGACATCAGGACGTCCGAGTGGAACACGCTCAGCACCGACGTCGTCGGACGCGTTGCCGACCGCGCTCGGGTGGAGACCGCCACGGGGCTGGCCGAGATCGCGCGTGACTACATCCGTGGCGCCGACGTCGACTTCGCGTCGCTCTTCGCGCCCGGTTCTCGACGCGTCCCGCTGCCGACCTACCCCTTCGACCGGAACGTGCACTGGGGCCAGTCCCGCGTCACGCGGATCGAGCCGGAGCGCACGGCGACCGGCGACCCCGTTTCCATGCCGTTGCTGCACCGGCGTCTGGTCAGCACCGAAGAGGTCACCGTGTACGAGACGACGCTGGACCACTCGCAGTGGGCGATCACGGACCACAAGATCCTCGGTCAGTACTTCGTCGCGGGCACGGTGCTCCTCGAACTGGCAGCGGAAGCACTGTCGGACCACTTCGGGACCGACGCCCTGCAGCTCGACGAGGTCCTGTTCCTCGCGCCGGTGCTCGCCGAGGAGACCGTCCCGATGGCGGTGCAGGTCGTCCTGCAGCAGGACCGGGCCGGCGCCGTGCGTATCCGGATCGCTTCCCGCCCGGCAGGGTCCGACCAGGACTGGACGTCCAACGTCACAGGCCTCGGACGCTCCCACGCCGAACAGCCGCCGGTACCGGTGCGCGCGGGCAAGGACCTCGACGGCGACCCGGACCTCACGGCCTACCCGCCGGTCTTCCGGAACGTGGAGTTCGGACCACGATGGAAGAACCTCGTCACACTCTGGCGCTCCGCGGACGACCCCGACGTCGCCTACGGCTTCGCCGAGCTCCCCGCTGCGTACCGCGGGACCGCGGACCACGAGGGCTACGTCCTGCACCCAGGACTCATCGACTGCACGGTGTCGATGGTTCCCTTCGTCACGTGGCTGCGGCCACGCGTGTTCCTCCCGATGACGTACCGCAACATGACGGTCTACCGTTCCGTCCCGGACTCGTACTACGTCAAGAGCGAGCGCCTGCCGAGCAAGAGCGAAGAACTGATGAGCTTCCGCACCGTGCTCTTCACGGAGACGGGCGAGGTCATCGCCGAGATCGAGCAGTTCGCGATGAAGCGGGTCACGGAGCTGAACGACTTCGTGTCGGGGTCCCTCAGTCGACTCTCGTGGACCGAGACGCCACGGTCTGGGCCCGCTGCGCAGCGTACGGGAGCCATCCTCGCCATCGGGGCCCCGGAGGCGGTGCTGACCGAACTGGCCACTCAGGCCCCCGGGCGGACCATCGCCGCTCTCGACCTGTCCGTGCTCGGCGCCGACGCTCCGCTCACGCAGGAGACCGTCGGCGCGGCGCTCCGCGACGTCGACCTCGCTGGCGTCTCGGACGTGCTCGACTTCTCTTCGTACGCCCCGGCGCGGGGACGCGTGTCCGAAGCAGACCTCGACCGCGGCGTGACCGAAGGCCTCGACGGGCACGTCACGTTCCTGCAGGCACTGTTCGCCAGCGCCAAGACCGGGCTCGACCTCGTCGTCGTCGTCGACAACGCCCACTCCGTCACCGGCACTGAGCGCTACGTCGACGCTGTGCACACGGCGAAGGCCGCTGTCGTCCAGTCTGTGCGGCACGAGGTGCCGAACATCGGCTTCGGCGTCCTCGACGTCGACGACGCCACACCGGTTGAGACAGTTGTGGCCGAAGCGCTCAGCGGGTCGGTCGGCCCGCTCACGGCCTTGCGCGGAGGGGACCGCTACACCGCGCGGCTCGTCGAGATCCCCCTCGAGGACGCCCCTACTCGTCCGGTCACGATCAAGCCGCACACCGAGGGGTTCTACCTCGTCACGGGCGGGCTCGGTTCGCTCGGCTCGGCGACCGCCTTGATCCTCAGCCACCAGTCCGATCAGCCGATCGCGTTCGCGCTGTCGAGCCGGCGCGACCACCTCCCACCGCGGGACGAGTGGGCGAGCGTCCGGGACGCGGATCCGTCGTCGAGGACGGGCCAGATCCTCACGAGCCTGCTCGAGCTCGTCGCGGGCGGACACATCGTACGGATCGTCGAGATGGACGTGAGCGACGCCGACGCGGTCGCCGGCGCACTCGATCCGCTCCGCGCCGAGTTCGGGCCACTGCTCGGCATCGTGCACGCTGCCGGTGTCGCGGGGGACGGCTACCTCTTCACCAAGTCGACCGCGGAGTTCCAACGGGTGCTCGCTCCCAAGGTCAGCGGCCTGCGCAACCTCGTCGCGTGGACGGGTGACGCCCGGCCCGACTTCATCGTGTCGTACTCGTCGATGACCGCCGTCATCGGCGGTGCCGGCCAGTCCGACTACGCGGCGGCCAACGCGTTCCTCGACGGGTACACGCAGCAGCTCCGTCGCGACGGCTACAACGCGTCCTCGATCAACTGGCCGGGGTGGTCGGAGCGAGGCATGGCGGTCGATGCCGGGCTCGGCGCGAACGAGACCTTCTTCGAGCACCTCACGACCGGGTCGGGTGTGACCGCCTTCATCGAACTCCTCACCCGAGACGTCACCGGCACGATCCCGTCGCGGCCCAACATCGCGATGCTCGCGCGGGTCGGTGAAGACTACTTCGCGTTCGACTTCTCCGATCCGCTCCGACGGTCCGTACGCCGACACGTCGCCAGGCTCTCGTCTGCGTCACCGTCGGGCGACGTCGCCGTCGCCCCCGGTGCACCCGAGCTCGGCGGACGATCGGAGATCGACGTCAGCTCGATCTCGATCATGGGCAAGGCGGACGAGCATCTCGACGACGTCGAGCGAGCCGTCGCGTACACGTTCGCATCGGTGCTCTCGATCGAGGAGATCCACGTCAACGACTCCTTCACCGCGATGGGCGGGAACTCGATCGCCGCGACCGAGCTCATGCGTGCGCTCAACGCACAGTTCGACGACCTGTTGAACATCTCCGACATCTTCAGCTACAACTCGCCCGCAGAGCTGTCCGGCCGGATCATCGAGCTCGGTGGCGCTGCTCAGGCACCCGCCTCTGCGCTCTCGGCCCCCGCTGACCCGCAACCGACGACGCGCACCCCGACGCCTGCCCCCGAAGCCCCGGACTACGACGACATGGTCGACGCGCTGGAACGCGGCGACATCGACGCCGCGTCGTTGCGCGAGTTTCTCGCGAAGGAGCTGTGACGGTGGCCGCGCACGCCACGAGCGGCTCTTCCGATCCGGGGGACCGGACGGTGCCGTCCGTCGCACTCGTCTTCGGCGGTGTCGATGCGTACCGGGTCGAGATGGGCGTCGAACTGCACGAGCACTCCCCGCCCTTCGCGGAGAGCGTCGAGGCGCACGACGCCGTGATGCCCATGCCCCTGGCGGATCTCCTGTGGTACCCGGCAGCGTCAGCGGCCCCTCCCTCCGGGCTGCAGCGCGCTGCGGCCGTCCTCACGATCGGGGTCGGCGCAGCCCGGGTGTTCCGGAGCGAGTACGAGGTCGAGGTCTCCCGGGGGAGATCCGCCGGCGCATCGAGGAGCGCCGTGCCGGATCGCCGATCCTGACCGCGTACGGAGAGCCGGAGGAACTGCTCGGGGCCGCGACCGACGTCGACGCGGTCGTGGACGTCGGCCCGGGGGACGCGGAGGCACGCCTCCTGCGGCGAGCCCCAGGACGAGACGTCCCCGTCGGCTCGTGGGACTCGGCCACCGACCGACTCCGGGTGCGTGACCACCTCAACCGGCACCCCTTCTACAACCCTCGATACCTCGTCGAGCGCACACTCGGAGAGCTCGCGAGCACGCGGAGGACACCCCGGACGGCCGACGACCATGCTCGCGTCACCGAACTGGCGCGCTCACTGCGGACGGTCCTGCGCCGGACCGACCTGCCGACGAGTGTCGTCCGTGCGGACACGGAGCAGGTCTCCGCACTCATCGGCGACGCGGTGTCGACCTGGATCGAGAACGGTCGGTCGAAGGGACACTCCCCCGCCGAGATCGTCGCGAGCATCGCCGCGCTCGAGGACGAGACGCTCTTGCCACTCCGCCGATCCCTCGGCCTGGACACCGACCGACTCGAGATCACCGAGAGGAACCGGCCCCGCCATGCGTCATGACATCAGTGCGCTCGTCCTGCGCGAACTCGAGGCCGGCACCATCGAGCGCGGCGCCGCGGTGCGCCTCCTCAAGCAGTTGTCGCAGAAGACCCCGATCGCCATCGTCGGGATGGGTGCGATCGCCCGGGACACGGACGACTACCGCGCCGTGTGGCGCCGGTACCGCGCGGGCGAGTCGTTCATCGGGCGTGCATCGCAGCAGCGTGGCGACCTCATCCGTTCCGCCCTGCCGGCTCCCCTGGTCGGAGCACCCGAGCAGATGGCCAAGGGCAACTTCCTGGACGACATCGACACGTTCGACCACGACCTCTTCGGGTACTCCGCCGACGAGGCCAGGAACCTGTCCCCACACGCTCGCCTCGCACTCATGGCAGCGTTCCGTGCCGTGGAGGACGCCGGTCTCGGCGCGGAAGGCGACGCCGCGCACACGACCGGTGTCTTCGTCGGGAACAACTTCGTCCGTGACCAGATCTTCTCCTACATCAACATGGCGCTGCGTCAGGGGGGCGACCCCGAGGAGCTGCTGTTCGGGAACTGGACCTCGGGGATCGCGACACGGATCTCCCGCGCCTTCGACTTCCGCGGTCCGTCCCAGGTGATCGACGGCGCGTGTGCCTCGTCGACGATCGCGATCGTCAACGCCTGCAACCAGCTGCACGAGGGCTCGATCGACGCTGCGATCACCGGCGGCCTGTACCTGGACATGACGCCCATCACGACGTTCAACCAGCCGGGTGTCTTCGCCACGGCGACGGAGGACGCCGTACCGAAGCTCTACGGACGCGACAACGTCGGTGGGTTCGGCGGCGAGTACCTGGGGTTCGTCGCGCTCAAGACGCTGGAGCGTGCGACTGCCGACGGCGACCGCATCCACGGAGTGGTCCACGGCTGGTCGGAGAGCAACGCCGGCGCAAACGGCGGTTTCGACCAGACGTCGCCGGACTCCGCCGCGGCCGCTGTGCGTGACGCGCTGAAGGCATCGAGGACGGACGTGCACGACCTGGGACTCGTCTTCGCCGAGGGCTTCGCCCAGCCGATCGAGGAAGCACTCGAGACCGACGGGATCGCGAAGGGGATCGCATCACTCACCGATCGTCGGCAGTTCGCCGCGATCACCACCGCCTCTCCTGCGATGGGGTACATGCAGTCGGCCATCGGTGTCGCACAGCTCCAACTGATGGTCCAGGCCCTCGGCGACGAGGTCATCCCGCCCACCCTGTACTTCGACAGCCCGACGGAACTCGTCGACCTGGTCGACTCGCCGTTCTACGTCCCCGCGCAACCGCAGGACTGGCCGCCACCGGAGAGCGGCGAACGCCGAGGGTTGCTCTACTCGAACGCCTACGGCGGGTTCTACCTCACCCTGGTTGTCGGCCCGGCCCCAACGGCCGCGGTGCCGTCGACCGCCGAGTCGGCCGACGCGACCCTGCTCATGGTCGTGACGGGATCGAGCGTGGAGGGGCTCAGGACGAAGCTCGCCGCCGACCTCGAGATCGTCCGTGATGCCGACCCCCGACGAGTCGCGGAGCTCTGCTACTCGAGCGCTGTGCGGCGTCCGGCGCAGGTCGAGCACCGGGTCGTGGTCGTCGCCGACGACGTTGCCGCGCTCGTCGACGGGCTCGTCACCGCGCTCGAGACGGCGGACCACGACGGGTCGCGATCCGGGGCAGGGTGGCGCCTCTGGTCTGGTCATGGTCGCTCCACGATGACCACCAGGACCTCTCCCACCGGCGACCTGGGCACGCACGAAGCCGCAGAACGGTTCTGCCGTGGCGAGCACGTGCGGTTCGGACACCTGTTCGCCCCCGTCCAGCGACGCTTCGCCCCGCTCTCCCCGCACCCGTTCCAGCGCACACGGGCGTGGGCGATGCCCGAGTTGCGCCTCGATCAGATCGGAGAAGACCAGTGAGCCTCCCGTTCCTCTTCTGCATCCCCTACGCGGGCGGATCGGCGTCGGTCTTCCTGAAGTGGAAGCGCCCGCTCCAGGACCTCGTCGAGGTCGTGCCGATCGAGCTCGCCGGGCGTGGTGCACGCATGGCCGAGCCGACCGTGTCCAGCGCACGCGAGCACGGCGAGGACGTCGCCGGCGCCATCGCGGCGCGCCTCGCCGACGAGCCGGATCGGGCGTACGTGATCTGGGCCCACTCGATGGGGACGCTGGTGGCCTACGAGGCGTACCACGCGCTCCGCCGTCGGCGCGAGCGGGAGCGGACGCTCGAGCTCCCGGCACACATGGTGCTCTCCGGGCGGACGCCGCCGCACGTCCCGGTGACGAAGACCGAGTACCACCGGTTCGACGACGAACGATTCATCGACGCCGTCGACTCCTACGGTGGCGGGACAGCCTCGGTCCTCCGCTCGTCCCCCGAGCTCCGCGAGCTGTTCCTCCCCATCCTCCGAGCTGACTTCCGTGTCTCCGAGACCTACGAGTGGACGGACCCGGGGGTGCGCATCGCGAGCGCCCTCACGGTGCTCAACGGAGGCGCCGACCGCAGCATCGACCATGCCCTGCTCGACCGGTGGCAGGAGCTCGCCGAGCGGCCGGTCACCCACCGCACCGTCGGCGGCGGTCACTTCTTCCCGTTCGACCAGGACGACATCGTCCGCGAAACCGTGCACGCCGTGGTGTCCTCCATGCCCACGCGTGCGTCCACCTCTGCACGAAAGGCGCTGTGATGACCATCGAGGCGAAGGACCTCCGCAAGACGTTCGGGAAGCACGAGGTCGTCCGGGGCGCGAGCTTCGTGATCCCGGAGGGGCAGACCGTCGGACTCCTCGGTCCGAACGGTGCCGGGAAGACGACCACGATCAACATGATGCTCGGGCTGCTCAGACCGACCTCCGGATCCGTGACGGTCTTCGGACGTCCGGCAGTCGGACTGCCCGCGGAACTCAAGAGCAGGATCGGCTACGTCCCGCAGGACATGGCGTTCTTCCCCGAGCTGTCGGGGCTGGCCAACGTCACCTACTGGGGTCGGCTCTACGGTCTGCGCGGAGCAGCGCTGAAGGCCGCCGTGCAGGAGTCGCTCGAGTTCACCCAGCTCTGGGACCGACGCAAGGACGCGGCGAAGAGCTACTCGGGCGGCATGCAGCGACGACTCAACATCTCCTGCGGCATCGTGCACAAGCCGAAGGTCCTCTTCATGGACGAGCCCACCGTGGGCGTCGACCCGCAGTCGCGCAACCACATCCTGGAGTCGGCTCGGCGCCTCGCTGAACTCGGTTCGAGCATCGTCTACACGTCGCACTACATGGAGGAGATCCAGACCCTCTGCGACAGCGTCATCATCATCGACGAGGGAACGGTCGTCGCCGACGGGCCCCTCGATGCCGTCATCGCCGAGAACGCGCCGGAGCCGTCCGTCGTCCTCGACTTCGGCGACGTCGCCACCGCAGGTGCCGGGGAACAGGTGCTCCTGGCGGACGGACTGCTCACCGAGGGTCGCTACGTCACCCGCGGCGACACGATCCAGCTGCACCGACCCGCCGACGTGAGCTTCACCGCCTACGCGCAGCGCGTGCTCGCCTCCGGGCTCGACCTCACCAGCGTCCGCGAGGACCGGCCGACGTTGGAGAACGTCTTCCTGAACCTCACCGGGAAGAAGCTGAGGGACTGATCGCCGTATGAACAACTTGATCACCCACTTCACGTTCGCCCTGCGCAAGGCGTGGGTCGAGAAGCGTGTGAACGTCCTGCGTCTCGGCCAGTTCGTCCTCGCGACCGTCATCCTGTCGTTCGCCTTCGGGTCCGCCTTCCAGACGAGCGACTTCGAGAAGGTCGACATCGCCTACTCACTGGAGGACGCAACACCAGCGGTGGAGGCGTACTTCGACCAGCTGACCGAGAACGAGGACCTCGGCGCCCTCGTCGAGTTCCACGAGGTCGGTGACTTCGACGACGGACGAGCGAAGGTCCAGGACGACGACTTCGGCGCCTTCGTCTACGCGACGACCGAGTTCGCCGAGGCACTCGACAGCGACGACGAGCAGGCGACGCTCGAGGTCTACTCCCAGCAGTACTCGGGCATCAACTACATCGTCGTCTCGTCCGTCGTCGATGCGTACAACAGCGGCGCCAACGCGACCTGGGCGGCGCAGCAGATCGGCACGCAGATCGACCCGGCGAGCTTCTCGACGCCCGCGATCGAGGGAACGAGCGTCGAGCAGGACCGTGCGATGACGTCGCTCATCTACTACTCCGTCGGCATGCTGCTCTTCCTCCTGCTCTTCGCGACGGAGTTCGGCTCCTTTGGCATCTCCGACGAGTACCTGGGCACGATGCAGTCCCGCAGCATGCTCGCGCCGCAGAAGCAGTGGCAGATGATCCTCGGCAAGCTCAGCGCCTACTCGGTGTTCGTCATGGCGATGGCCGCGCTCTACATGCTGGCGACCTGGTTGCTCCTGAAGATGGACTGGGGGCCGAACCTCGGGCTCGTCCTACTCGTGGTCTACACCTTCGCAGTGCTGTCGATCGCGCTCGGCATGGTCTTCATGGTCCTCACTCGGGACATGCAGCGGACCACCGTGCTCATCCAGGTCGTGGTGATCGGGTTCACGCTCCTCGCCGGCGGCTTCATCGCCACCGGCTTCGGCGGGCTCGAGCGGATCTCGCCGAACCTCTACGCACGAGACGCGCTCTTCGCAGCGATCTTCGACGACCGCATCGACGAGGTCTGGTCGAACCTCGGCGTGCTGTGGGTCATCACCGCGGTCCTCATCGCCGTCTGCACCATCGCGTCTTCCAGGAGGGCGAAAGCATGACCATCTTTACGAACAACCTGCGGCGGCTGCTCCGCAAGCCGTCGAGCTGGGTGTACCTCATCCTGATCCCCGTCGTCATCAACGTGTTCGTCGTCGGCCTCAGCATCCAGCAGGCGCAGTGGGTCATCGGGGTGCACGACTCCGACGACACCCGGGTCACGCAGCAGTTCGTCGATTCGTTCGGGGCAGACGGCAAGATCGTCGTGATCGAGGACCCGGCGACCGTGACCGCCGACCTCGACGACGCTCGGTACGACATCGCGATCGACTTCCCCGCCGGGTACACGCAGGACGTCATCGACGGGAACAGTCCCGTGCTCGAGGTCGTCGACCGCGGGGACAACAACCAGACCGACTCGCTGAAGGTCGAGTTCTCCTCCCACTTCGCCAGCGTCAACGCCCTCGGCGTCGCCGCCGACGGCGACCAGGACGCGTTCTTCGAGGCGTTCGGGGACTACGTCGACGAGAAGTTCACGGCGGACTACCTCAACTTCGACGGCGGTTCCACGGAGGAAGCGTCGCGCACCATCGTCACCCTGGGGTACCTGTCGTTCGGCATCACACTGATGATGTCGTCGGTCGGCCTCCTGCTCCTCACCGACCGACTCAGGGGCGTGTTCGACCGTGCACAGTTGACTCCGCTCACCAAACCGAGCTACTTCGGGCAGTACTTCCTCAGCATGCTGGTGATCGCGGTCGCCCAGCTGGCGCTCGTCATGGTCGTCCTGCCGATCATGGCGCCGGTGAGCTACGGAACCACGCTGGCCCAGACGGGTGGCGTGGTGCTCGCCGCACTGAGCTTCACCCTGTTCATCGTGGCGAAGAGCTTCCTGATCCACCGCCTCGCGAAGAACCAGCTCGTCGCGGCCACCGTGAGCTCGGTGATCGACCTGCCGATGCTGATGCTCGGTGGTGCCCTGTGGCCCCGCGACGTCGTCCCGGAGCTGCTCCAGCAGATCGGTCAGTTCTCGCCGGTGTGGTGGTTCCTCGATGCTGCGGAGCACGCCCTGCGCGGGGCGGACGCGGGGGCGTACGCGGTGCCGGTGCTCGGTCTGCTCGGACTCGCGGTCCTGCTCATCGTCATCACGTTCTCGGTCCGCACGGAGCGCGTGCGTTGAGCATGCGTGACGAGGCCGAGCTGCCGACGAAGGGGCACATCATGAACGGCAAGGTCGTCGCGCTCGCCGTGAGCGCGCTCGAGGTCGCCGTCTACCTCGTCTCCGTCGTCGTGACCGGGATCGTCGCCGGGGCGGTGACCAGGGCCGTCGAGGAACTGGACACGACAGGCGGCATCACCGGCGCGGGGGTGGCCGCCGACATCCTCCAGGTCATGCCGGCCGACGCGCTGCTCGGCTGGATCCTCGTCGACGCCGTCATCGTGCTCATCCACCTGGACGACCTGCGCGGCACCGGCGCGCCTCCGCCCAGGAACGGACGGGCAGGGTTCGGCGGACTGATCCTCCTCGTGCTCGCCGTCCAGGTCGGTGCCCTCGCGCTCGTCAGGTGGACCGGGCTCGACGCGGGTTGGCTCGTCATCACCGAGACCGGTGAGCAGGACTTCCTCGCGGGATCCGACATCCCCACGGCGCTCATCATCCTCGCTGTCCTGCTCCACCCGATCGCGGTCGAGGTCTTCTTCCGCGGAGAGTTGATGCACCGGCTCCGAGCCGCTGGATTCGGTACCGCACCGGTCGTCCTCGTCCCGGCCGTGCTCTTCGCGCTGGTCCAGCCCAGCTGGGTCCTGGCTGCCGTCGGTCTCGTCTTCGGTGTCGCCGTCGGGACCGTCCACCTGCGTACGCGATCGCTGCTGCCGGCGATCGTCTCGCACATCCTGTTCCTCGTCGCTGGCGTCGTCGCCTGGCAGGTCGTCCCCGGGGCAGGACAGGGCGACGTCGTCCCGGTCGTCTTCGTCGTGCTCTCCGTGCTCGCGACGGCACTCGCGCTGTGGATGCTGTGGCCACGGCACGCCGAGGAGCCGTGGGACGAGCCCGCGCGGACGAACGGTGCAGCGGCGTGAGGGCGACGGATGCGAGTGCGTCCCCCGGACTCGACACCACCGCCCTGCGAGTCGCCCCGGCGATCGCGGAGCACGCCGACGAACGACCAGAGACCGTCGCCGTCGTGGACGGCGACTCCCGCCTGACGTACGCGCGGCTGGCTGCACGCGCCGAGGCGGTCCGGACGTCGCTCGTCGAACGCGGCGTCGGCGCCGGTGACCGCGTCGCGCTCGTGCTCCCGCCCGGCTGCGCGCAGGTCGCCGCGGTGGTCGGCGTCCTCGCCGCCGGAGCCGCCTACGTGCCGATCGACCCGGAGGAGCCGGCAGCGCGCCGGGCGCACATCCTCGCCGACGCGGATCCGGTCCTGACCGTGGTCGACTCAGCCACCCACCTCGGATCGGTGGACGGGTCCGTCCACATCGGCGACCTCGACATCGCCACCGCCGACGACACCGCGCCCCTCCGTCCCGCTCCGGTCGCGGACGACGAACCGATCTACGTCATGTACACGTCCGGCACGACCGGGGACCCCAAGGGCGTGGCGCTCACACACGGCGGGGTCGGGAACCTCCTGCACGCGCTCGTCGAACGCTGCCGACTCGACGACGTCGGTGCCGTCCTCATGCGCACACGGTTCTCGTTCGACGCGTCGGTGCCGGAACTGCTCCTGCCGCTCGCCTTCGGCAAGACCATCGTCGTGGCTCCCGACGGACGCGACCTGCCCGCGGTCCTCGACCTCGTCGCCCAGCACCACGTGCAGATGGTCACGATGGTCCCGTCCCTCACGGCGGCCCTGCTCACGTCGGGCGCACCACTGGGAGCGCTCGCCGGGGTTCGACGGTGGCTCTCGGTCGGTGAGGCCCTGCCCGCGCGGACGGCCCGTGACCTGCTCGAACGTGCCAGCGCTGAAGGCAGCCCGATGCAGCTCTTCAACATGTACGGCCCGACCGAGGCTTCCGTGTTCCTCAGCGGCGGGCGGGTCTTCGAGGAGGACGTCCGCACGGGCCTGGAACGGGTGCGGCTCGGACGCCCGTTGCGGAACTACCGGGTCCACGTCCTCGTCCCCGGTTCGCTCACTGCCGTCGCCCCCGGGGAAGTCGGCGAGATCTGCGTCGCGGGTCCCGGCGTCGGGCTCGGGTACCTCGGGCGCGCGGTCAGCCAGGCGTTCACCGAGGAGCCGACCACCGGGCACCGGATGTACCGCACCGGCGACCTCGGATGCGTCTTCCCGGACGGCACGCTCGACTACCGCGGCCGACGCGACGACCAGGTGAAGATCCGTGGGCTCCGTGTCGAGCTCGGGGAGGTCGATGCTCGGCTCGCTGCGTGCGCGGGCGTCGTCGACGCCGGGTCCGCCGTCGTCCACGACGGACCGCACGACACGCTCGTCGCCGCCGTCGTCCTCGAGGACCCGGGAGCAGGGACGTCCGGTCTCCCCGCTGTGCTCGCCGACTCGCTGCCCGCCCCGATGATCCCGACGACGATCGTCGCGGTCCCCGCGCTCCCAACCACTCCCAACGGGAAGCTGGACCGCGCCGCCGTCGCCGCGGCTGCGGCCGTCACGGCTCCGATTGACGCTGCGGGGACGGACGGGACGCTGGATGCGGACGAAGCCCTCCTCGCCGAGGTGCTACTCGCGGCAGGGCACGGTCGACCGACTGGCGGTGTCGGCCCGGCATCGACGGCCTACGACCTCGGCGTCGATTCGCTCGGCGCGACGGTCGCGGCCGGCATGCTGCGTGCCCGCGGACGTTCGCTCCCGGTCCGCGACGTGCTCGAGGGCCACACGCTCCGCGTCCTCGCCACCCGCCTCCGCACGATCGAGTCGGCAGACGTCGCGTGGGCCGACGACGGCTGGCAACCGAGCGCGTGGCGTCCACACGGGAAATCCGGTGTCGACGCGGTCGCTCCGCTCGTCCCGGTCCAGGAGGGCCTGCTGGCCGTCGCGGCGCAGGACCCGTCCTCCACGCACTCCATCGTCCAGCAGGTGTACGACGTGGCCGACGGACGGATCGACGGTGGGCACCTCGCCGACGCGCTCCGCGAGGTCACCCGGCGTCGAGCTGCCCTGCGGACCAGCATCAGGGCCACCACGGACGGGTACGAGCAGGTCATCCACAGCGCCCCCACGACGTCGTTCGCTTCGCACGACATCGCGCGCCCCGGGCTCGCCGACGACGTCATCGCGGCGGACCGGTCGAGCCTGTTCGACCTGGGGACCGCTCCACTCGCCAGACTGACCTGGATCACGGGAGTCGACGGCACGGCCCTCGTGCTCACGTACCACCACGTGATCCTCGACGGACCAGCGCAGGACGCTCTCGTCGCCGAACTCGTGGCCGAGCACGACAGGATCGCCGCCGGGGTGGTGGCGCCCGACGCGGACGCGACGAACGCAGCCGTGCGCGAGGACGTCCTCGCCCACACGTCCCGGTTGCGGGCACTCGCCCACGCGGCCAGGACCGGCACCGAAGCCGCGTCCTCGTACTTCCGCGACCTGCTCACCGGCCTCGAACCCGATCGTTCGCTCGCGCTCTTCCGCTCACGCACCCCGGACGGCGCTCCGATCGGTTCCGTCAGCGTCGCGGTGCCGCCCGCGGTGGGCGGCGCAGCGGAAGCACTCGCCCGAGCAACGGGGGTCACGGTCTCGAGCGTCGTCGAGGCGGCCTGGGGTGTCCTCCTCCGCCAATTCTCGGGCGTCGACGACGTGGCCTACGCAAAGGTCGTGACACGCCGGGACCTGCCGATCGCCGGCACGCCCGGGGCAATCGGTCCGTTGTTCGCGACCATCCCGGCGCGTGCCCGGGGCATCACGGACGAGAGCGTGCACGACCTCGTGCGCCGGACCCACGCGCAGTCGATCGCGTCGACCGAGCACGCGACGTTGCGACTCGAGGACGCGATGCGGGCGGCCGACCAGCCAGCCGGCCAGCTGCAGACGCTCTACCTCTTCGAGAACCACTCGGCCTCACGCCGTCGCAGCGGGGAGGCGGGCGTCGTCCTGCGCCCCGGGAGCACGGAGCAGACGGGTTTCGACCTGACCCTCGTCGCTTCACGGTCGTCGGACGGGCTGCGCCTCACCGGCCTCCACGACGGCATGGTCATGGGGTCGTCCGACGTCGCGTCGCTCCTGCGGCGGATGGTCGAGGTGCTCGACGCCATGACGGCCGCGGGGTCCTCACCGGCGCGACTCCTCCCGGTCACCACGCCCGGCGACGAGGACGTCCTCGCCCGGGACACGTTCGTCCTGTCTCCCAGCCCACATCCGCGCATCGAGGAGGTGTTCGACCAGGTCGCGTCGCGGCACGCCGACCGGTGCGCCCTGCGGCACGGCGACAGGACGCTGAGCTACTGCGAACTCGATGCCGCCGCGCATCGTTGCGCCGAGGCCCTCCGCCGAGCCGGAGCGTCAGCCGGGGACGTCGTCGGCGTCGCGGCTCGGCGCGGGATCGAGCCGATCGTCGCGATGCTCGGCGTCCTGCGCCTCGGTGCCGCCTACGTCCCCGTGGACCTCGACGCTCCGCTCGACCGCCTCGAGCACGTCGTGCGCGGCAGTGGCCTCCACGTCCTCGTCACCGACCCCGTGACCGCCTCGCACACCGGTGCCGCCCACGTCAGGACGCTGGGCATCGACCTCGTCACCATCCGGCTCGACGCCGGTGTCAGCGAAGGAACCGACGAGGAGGGCCGCGAACCGCTCGCCCGCGAACCGGGACCGTCCGTCGATGCGCCCGCCTACATCATCCACACCTCCGGGACGACCGGGCTGCCCAAAGCCGTGAGCGTGCCCCACCGCGGTGTCACCCGCCTCGTCATGGACCCGGCCTACAGCCGGCTGCACGGGGACCAGACGGTGCTCCAGACCGTGGCCCTCACCTTCGACGTGTCGACCCTCGAGATCTGGGGAGCACTGCTCACGGGTGCGACCCTCGTCGTCGCCGACAAGGAGACGCTCGTCGATGCGGTGGCGCTGCGGGCGGCGGTGCGTCGCGAGCGGATCTCGTGGATGTGGCTGACGACCTCGTTGTTCAACCTCCACGCCGACGCCGACCCACACCTCTGGGACGGGATGGACGCGGTGGTCGTCGGCGGCGAGAAGCTCTCCGAACGGCACGTCCGCGCGTTCTTCGCCGCGAACGACACGACGGTGCTCATCGACGGGTACGGGCCGACCGAGGCCACCACACTCGCGACCAGTCACGTCGTCGAGCGCGACTTCGTGACGATCCCGATCGGACGGCCGATCCCCCGGACGGGCGCGCACGTCGTGTCGAGCGGCCGTGTCGTCGGTTGCCTCCTGCCCGGGGAACTCTGGATCACCGGTGACGGAGTCGCGCTCGGGTACGTGGGTGATGCCGCCCGGACCGCTGCGTCCTTCGTCCCCTCGCCCGCCGGCGACGGGACGGCCTACCGGACCGGCGACGTCGTGCGGCGCAACCTCGACGGCACCCTGGAGTACCTCGGCCGCGTCGACGACCAGGTGAAGATCCACGGCCACCGTGTCGAGACGGACGAGGTCGCCGCAGCCCTGCTCACCGGCAGGGAGGTGACGCAGGCGGCAGTCCTCGTGCGGACCGGGGCCACCGGTCGCTCCGAGCTCGTCGGCTTCGTCGTCGCCACGGACGTGGCGGAGTCGACGCTGCGGGGGCGACTCGTCGCAGCCCTGCCACCCCACGCGGTACCCGCACGCATCCACCTCCTCACGGACCTGCCACGGACGTCGTCCGGGAAGACCGATCGGTCGAGGCTGCTCGCCACGGCGGCGGAACGCGACGCGGTGCCGGCGAGCCCCGACGGTGCCGACGGTACCGACGGTGCGGGGATCGAGCGCCTGTACTCCGTTGCGACCGGCGCAGTCGCGGTCGGTCCTGACAGTGACTTCTTCTCGCTCGGCGGCGACTCGCTCACCGCCATGCGACTCGTGCACCTGCTGCGGAGCGGGGGCGCCGACGTGCGACTGCGCGACGTGCTCGCGGCCCCGACCCCGCGCCTGCTGTCGGAGCTGCTCGACGCCCGTGCGTCGACCGTCCGGACGCCCACCGACGACGGCGCGACCACTTCGACCGCAGTGGACTCGAAGCCGTGGGCGACGGCCAGGGGCGCCGTCGCTGCCCACCTGCGGGACCCGGACTCACGCGCCCACAACGTGCCGTTCGCGCTCCTCGTCGACGGCCAGGTCGACCTCGCGGCGCTCCGCAGGCGGGTCAACGCCCTGATCCGTCACCAGCCGATGCTGCGGACCAGGTTCACACTCGAGCGACGAACAGACCGTGCCACGGAGTGGCTGCGTCAGGAGACGCTCCCGGCGAACGGTGCCACCGCGGTCGACGTCTCCCGTCGCACGGTCACCGAGCCGTCTGCGTGGACCACCGAGTCGATCCACGATCACCTCCGCCGTGCCGCCGTGCCGTTCGACCTCGCTCGCGGCCCGCTCGTCCGTGTCGAGGTCGTGTCCGCCTGCGGTAGCGACCTCGTGGTCGTCGACGTCCACCACAGTGTCTTCGACGGTACGAGCCTCGACGTCTTCCTCGCAGCGGTGAGTGCGGATGCAGATCGAGGGGTGCGCCGCACTGTGACGGCGCGCCCGTCCGATCCGGACACGACCGATCTCGAACACTGGCGGGCACGGTTCGCCTCGCTCCCCGCTCCGGTGGACCTCGACCTCGCGTGGGAGCGGTCGGACAGCAGCCTCGGGACCACGAGCACGACGCTGGCGCCGGAGACCTCGGATGCCGTCCGCACCAGGTGCGCAGCGCTCGGTATCACCGAGTACGCACTGTTCGCGAGCGCGGCCGCAGTCGTCCTGCAGCGGTACACGCTCGCCGAGGACTTGGTCGTCGGCATGCCCGTCGACCTCCGTCGTGGGCCATCGGACGCCGAGAGCATCGGCATGTGGGTGTCGACGCTCCCCGTGCGGATCCGGGTGTCCGACGACCACACGGTGAGGCACCTGCTGACGATGGCAGGGGCCGAGGTCCTCGACGCGCTCGACCACGCGAGTACTCCGCTGGACGTGATCCAGACCGCGATCCAGGCCGAGCACCCCGGCGAGCGCGTCGACCTCCTGCACGCGATCGTCGCGGTACGTCGAGCCGGTCTGACGTCAGTCGACCTGGGTGGGGTGTCCGCACGGCTCTTCGGCCCCGTCAGCATCGAGGCGAAGACCGATCTCGAGTTCACGGTCGAACTGGACGGGGCCACGCACCTGGTCGGCATCGAGCACCGTCGCAGCGCGGTGGACGACGACACGGCAGCCGGGATGCTGGAGCAGCTCCTGACGCTCATCGCAGACCTCGCATCAGCGGACCCCGGCTCCGACATCGGCGCACTGGCCGGCGCGTGACGCGTCGAGCACCACGAAGGAGATCATGAGCACCATCGAACGCATCTGCTCGCACATCGCGGCCACGCCTGCGAGCACGGCGATCTCGCAGGGGACGACGAAGATCACCTACGGCGAGCTCGGTGCCGCGGCGAGCGCCCTCGCGCGTGCCATGCGAGAGCGCGGCGTCGGTGCGGGTTCTCGTGTCGCGATCACCGGTTCCCGGTCGCCGCGGCTCGTCGTCGCCCAGGTCGCCTGTCTGCTCGTCGGCGCGGCGTTCGTGCCGATCGACGCTGCCGCGCCGGCGGCCCGGCGGGCCGACCTGGTGCGGCTCGCTCGACCGGATGCGATCGTCGATGCCGACGCCACGCTCTCGGCGGACGAGTACGACGCCCCGGTGATCACCTTCCCCGCCAGCACGTCCAGGGGTGGCACGGTGCGCCCGCCCCGTACGGATCCTGATCGACCCGTCTACGTGATCTTCACCTCGGGTTCGACCGGACGACCGAAGGCGGTCGTGGTCTCCGACCGGGGGCTGGACAACCTCGTGTCCGCCTTCGTCGGTCCCCTCTTCGACGCGCACGGGGTCTCGACCGTCGGTGTCGTCTCCCCGTTCACGTTCGACGCGTCCATCAAGATGACCTACGGTGCGCTGACGACCGGTCGGACGCTCCACATCATCACCGAGGACGAACGCGACGACGTCGCCACGATGGGTGGGCGGCTCACCGCTGCCGGCGTGGACGCGTTGGACGGCACACCGTCCTACCTCGCCGTCCTCGCCGCGCAGGACCCCGCGACTGCACCTGCGTTGGCCTGCATCCTCGTCGGTGGGGAGCCGCTGTCGGCCGAGCTCGCCGATGCCCTCGCTGGGTGGTCCGGCGCGCAGGTCGTGAACGTCTACGGTCCGACCGAGGCGACGGTCGACGCGACCTCCCACACGCACGTCGTCGGCGCCGCCCGCGTGCCGATCGGGGCACCGATCGCCGGCGTCGACGTCCGCATCGCACGGGGCGGGCGGCTCGTCGCGGTCGGGCAGCCCGGCGAGATCCACATCGGCGGTGCCGGAGTCGCGCTGGGGTACCTCGACGACGCGGACCTGACCGCGGAGCGCTTCGTCGTCGACCCGTTCGGCCCTGGCAGCGGACGCTTCTACCGGACGGGGGACCTCGGGCGGAAGCTGCGCGACGGCACCATCGAGTACCTGGGTCGGATGGACGAGCAGCTCAAGGTCCGGGGCCACCGCGTCGAGCCCGTGGAGATCGAACGCGTGCTCGCCGGCATCGGTCCGATCGTGTCAGCCGGCGTCGTCGTCGTGAAGCACCGTGGGACACGGCTCGTCGCGGTCTGCACGGCACCGGTGGAGCTCGACGGCGAGGCCGTCATGGCCGCCGCGGCCGACCTGCTGCCGACCTACATGCTCCCCACATCGGTCGTGCAGGTCGACGCCCTCCCGCTCAGCGCGAACGGCAAGCTCGACCGCAGGACCCTCGCGGCCGTCGCCGTCGACCGCCTCGGGTCGGATGACGACTCCGCACCCGCCGTGGAACCCGTCACCGATGCCGACCGAGCCGTGCTCGCTGCCCTCCGTGAGGTGCTGCCCGCCGATGCCGTCGACGGCGCCCACCTCGGCTCGTCGCTCGTCGCCCTGGGCGGGGACTCCATCTCGGCGATCCGCCTCGTCGCGGCCCTGGCTCGCTCCGGGTACCGCACGTCCGTCCGCAATGCCCTCGCGGCGCCGTCGCTCGTCGCCCTGGCTGCCGAGTGCGTCCGGATCCCACGTACTGCTGCTGCCGCCACGATCGACCAGGCCGGCCCGGTCCACCCGACGCCCGTCATCACGGACTTCTTCTCGCGCGGCCTCGCTGAGCCGCGGCACCACCACCAGTCGATCCTCGTTCCCCTCTCGGACGACGAGCACGAACGCGTGCCCGCCGCACTCGACGCGTTGCTCGACCGACACCGTGTGCTGGCGGCGGCGGTGACGGACGGACGCCTCGTCGTGCCCGCCGACGGCGAGGTCCCACCGATCGTGGTGGCCGGGTGGGACCTGACCGGCCGGACGCCTGCCGACGTTGCGACCGAGGCGGCGCGTCGAGCCACGGAGCTCATGGCCGGCCATGCGTGGACCCGTGGACCGCAGCTCCAGGCCGCGGTCGTCGTGTCCGACGACGTCCGGGCCGGTCACCGCCGGCGCGAGCTCTTCGTCGCAGCGCACCACCTCGTCGTCGATGCCATCTCCTGGAGCACGATCGAGCGCGACCTCCGTGCGGCGCTCGCGGATCCGGCTGGTCGAGCGGTCGAGCGGACGGGCACACCGTTCCGCGCCTGGGCGGAACGCCTGGCAGCGTTCGGACGCTCGCCGGAGGCCGAACGTGACCGCGCACTGTGGCAGGCGACCATGCAGCGCGCCGCGGGTTCCGGAGCCGCTGCGGCGATCGAGGCGGCGCGCGGGAGCACGATCGACCAGCCGGAGACCACGACACCTCGGCGGAGTGAACGGCTGTCGTTCGACGTGGCTCAGGTCCCCGCCCTGGCGCCCGGTCGCCGGGACCGCGGCACGGCACGGCCGGAGGAGGTCCTCATCGCCGCGGTCGCCCGAGCGGCGGAAGCGACGTGGGGCGTCGCCGAGGTGCCCCTGCTGATCGAGTCCCACGGGCGACCCGACGACATCGACGCGTTGGCGGACTGCGACGTCACGTCGACGGTCGGGTGGTTCACGACCGTCTACCCGGTCGTGGTGTCGGCCGGCCCCCGGACCAGCGCACTCCGAAGTGCGCGCTCCGCACTCCGCCGCGTCCCCCGCGGAGGACTGACGGCCGAACTGCTCTTCCCGGGGGCGGTACGAGGTTCAGGCGTCGGCGTCGTGAACTACCTCGGTTCCCTCGTCGGGGGCTCCGGCCTGAACCCCCTCGGCAGCGTCTCCGACCCCGGCAACGCCGAGACGCACCCCTTCGTCGTTGATGCGTGGCGGCAGGGAGACGAGTTCGTCGTGGACGTCTCCCTCCGCATCGACGCCCTCGGAACAGCTCCGGCAGAGCGATTCGTGACCGAGCTCCGTTCGGCTGTCGTGTCGACCGGGACGGACCGGACGAGGACCGAAGACCTGGGCGCCGTGCCCGCGGACCACGGTGAGAACGACCTGACCATCGCCGAGTTCGACACCCTGCCAGGGGACGCCGGGGAGATCCTGCCCGTCAGCAACCTGCAGGCAGGCCTGCTGTTCGAGCACCTCGCCAGCGCCGACGAGGCGCACCGCGAACACGTCGTGCAGGTGTCCTACCGGCTCGATGCGCCCTTCGACGCCGGTCGTCTCACCCGCACCGTGCAAGCGCTGTTCGACGACGTCCCCGCGCTGCGCACGACCTTCCACTGGGAGGGACTCCGCGAGCCGCACCAGGTCGTCCGGCGGCACGTCGAACCGATCGTCCGCATCACCGACCTGACCGGGGTCGACGAGGCGACGTGCGCCGACCGGATCGCCGCGATCTCGGCGGAACGACGTGCCCAGACCTTCGACCTCGGCACCCCGACGCTCTTCGTGACGGATGTCTTCGCGACCGACAACTGCGTCCGCGTGACGTTCACGCACCACCACATCATCCTCGACGGATGGTCACTGGCCGAGGTCGTGCGTCGGTTCACCGCGCACCACCACGGTGCCGGTGCCCTCGAGCCCGTCCCGAGTACGAGCGACCACCTCGCGTGGACGCGCACCCGGGACGCCGACGTCGCGCGTGAGTACTGGGGGCAGGTCTTCTCCGGTCTCACCGCGGGGACGACGGTCCAGAGCGCACGTGGGCTGGAGACCGCCATCGCCGGGCGATCGCGGAGCGGAGCCGGAGCGACGCCGGCGGCGGGCGACCCGACGCGGATCGAGGTCCGGTCCGACACCGCGCTCGCGGTCCGGGTGTCCCGTGCCTTCGCTCCGCTCGGCGTGAGCACCTCCAACGTCGTCGAAGCGGCACTCGCGACGGTCCTGGCCCGGATGAACGGCAGCCGTGACGCGGTGTTCGGGGTCGTGCTGTCCGGTCGCGACGCGCCCGTCCGCGACGTCGAACGCATGGTGGGGCTCTTCATCAACACCGTGCCACGACGTGTGCGGGTCGACGGGTGCGCACCGGTGTCGAGCCTGGCGCTCTCGGTGCGCGACCAGGCGCTCGCGTCGGCCGAGTTCTCGACGGGTCCGTTGTCCGCGGCGCTCGCGGAGGCCGGACCGGACAGCGCGTTCGACTGCCTGTTCACGTTCGAGAACTACGAGGGCTCCGATGCCCGCGACGCCGACGTCCTCCGGTTCGACGGCGCCGTCGAGCAGACGAACTACCCGCTCACGGTGACGGCTGAGATCGACGGCGACGAACTCCTGCTCACCGCGATCCGGGACCCGCGCGTGCTCGATGACGCCGACGCCCACAGGATCTTGCGCGCGCTCCGCCGGGTCTTGGAATCGTTCGCCGACGCGCCGGACCGCCCCGTGTCGTCCGTCTCGTCGGTACCCGTCGTTCCCGGACCAGGCGGACCAGAAGGAACCAGCGGAACCAGCGTGACCAGCGAGACCAGCGAGACCAGCGAGACCAGCGAGACCGGACGTATCGACCGCACCGACCGCCCGCGGGACACGCTCGCGACGGCGTTCGCCGACAGCGCGCGCACACACGCACGCGCGATCGCCCTCGTCGACGCGACGCGGACGCTCACCTACGAGGACGTGATGGCCCGCGCCACCAGGGTCGCCCGGCTCCTCCGCGCGAGCGGGGTCAGCAGTGGCAACGCCGTCGGTGTGGCGGACCTCGGGGTCGACGGCATCGTCGCGATCATCGGCACCGTGCTTGCCGGGGCGGTCTACGTCCCGCTCGACGCACGGACGCCGACGGCGCGGGCCCGGCTCATGTTCGAGCAGGCCGATGTCCACGTCGTCCTCGCCTCCCAGCCAGGAGCACACGAACGGGTAGCAGGACTCTCGTCGGCCGGCCTGGTCGTGGTCGATGCGAGCGACGACGCGCGGCGCGACGCGGACGAAGACGAAGACGCAAGCAACGCGAGTGACGGCGAGCACGCCCCAGTCGACGACGTCGCCCGGCAGCCCGAAGCGGACACGACCGACAGCGACGGTCCCGCTTACGTCATGTACACGTCGGGCACGACGGGGACACCCAAGGGCGTCGTCGTCCCGCACCGAGCGGTCCTGCGGCTCGCAGTCGGGAACACGCACCTTCCGTTCGACTCGTCCGACGTGGTCATCATGACCAGCTCGCTCGCCTTCGACGCGTCGACCCTCGAGATCTGGAGCACGCTCCTCAACGGCGGGTCGCTCATCGTCGGGGACCGCGACGAGGTCCTCGACCCGGATCGCGTGCGTGGGGCCATCGCACGTCACGGCGCGACGACCATGTGGCTGACGGTGTCGCTGTTCAACCAGTTCGTCGCGGAGGACGCGACCGTCCTCCGCGGACTGCGGCGGCTCGTGACCGGCGGTGAGCGGGTGAGCGCCGACCACGTGGCACGCGCCTACGCCGCCTGCCCCGACCTCGTCGTCCTCAACGGCTACGGTCCAACCGAGAACACGACCTTCACGACGGTGCACGCGGTTCCGCGCGGCGTGCGGGCCCGCGACGAAGTACCGATCGGCACGCCCCTGCAGGGCACCTCCGTGATCATCCGGGACGTCGACGGACGCACCTGCGGCGTCGGTGAGCCAGGAGAGCTCGTCGCCGCCGGGGCAGGGGTCGCCCTCGGCTACGTCGGCGACCCCGACGGGACCGCCGCGGCCTTCGAACCCGATCCGGACCGTGCAGGACTCCGCTACCGGACGGGAGACCGCGCCCGCTGGCTGGACGACGGCACCGTCGAGTACCTCGGTCGGACCACGTCGGACTCGCAGGTGAAGGTCCGGGGCTTCCGCGTCGAGATCAGGGAGGTCGAACGCGTCCTCCGCGCCGTCGACGACGTCCGCGACGCGGTCGTGCGGCCGCACGTCGAGTCGAACCTGTCGACGGCGCTCGTGGCGTACGTGGTGGTGCACGGTGCGCTCGACCAGGCACGGATCCGTGCGGACCTCGCGGAACGCCTCCCCGAGTACATGGTGCCGGCCTACCTCGTGGCGCTCGAGGCACTCCCCCTCACCACGAACGGCAAGATCGACGAGACGGCGCTGCCGGAACCCGTCGTCCCGGTCGCCGGGCAGACCGGAGGCACGGCCCGGGTCTGCGCGGGCCGTGAGGACCCGGCGCTCACCACCACCCTCGACGCCTTCGGTGCGGCGCTCGGCCGGCCGGTGTCGCCGGACGAGAACTTCTTCGAGCTGGGGGGCGACTCGATCAAGGCGATCCGTGTCGTGTCCGTGATCCGCCAGCGTGGGTTCACGGTCTCGGTGAGCGCAGTCATGCGGGCGATGACGGCGCGGCGACTCGCGACCGGGCTCAGGACACACGTCGTCGACGCCCGAGCGGACGTCGCCGAGGGCCGGGTGATCCCGACGCCGATCGTGACGGAGTTCGAGCGGTGGGACCTCGCCGACCCGAGCCACTTCAACCAGGACGTCACGGTGGAACTGACCGGGGCGACCACGGCGCAGATCCGTGCCGCGTCGGACGAGCTGTGGACACGACACGGCGCGCTCCGGGCGGTGTTCACCGCCGGCGCGCTCGTCGTCCGGCCGGGTACGGCGACGTACCCGTTCGCCGAGTACGCCGTGGACGACGTCGATGCGGACGACGCGCTCCACGAGCGCGCCTCGGCACTGCACAGCAGCTTCTCGCTGGCGGACGGACCCCTCTTCGGCGTCGTCGTGATCCGGTCGGAGGTCAGGGTCCGCGTCGTGCTCGCCGCCCACCACCTCGTGGTCGACGCCGTCTCGTGGGGGATCCTGACGGACGAGCTCGTCGGCTCGGTCCGCGAGCGGATGTCCGGGGTCGCCGGCGGCTCCCGACGCTCCACGACGACCCTGCGGTCCTTCGCGGACAGCCTCGCCGAGATCGGCCGGCACCCGTCGCCTCGCGCGGACCGGTTCTGGCAGGAGGTCGACCGTGCCGCCGCGGCAGCACTCCCGCGGTTCTCGCCCCGAGCTGACGCCGAGGCGCAGGCCCAGGCACGTGGTCGAGCCCGAGCCACGGTCCAGCTGGAGCGCACGCTCGCCCCCGGTCCGACGCAGGATTCGGTCCGTGCCGTCATGCGGGCCTACGGCGCGTCCGGTGAGGACCTGCTGCTCGCGGCGCTCGCCCGGGCGTTCGAGCGGATCACCGGGCAGACGCAGATCGCGGTCCGTCTCGAACGCCACGGCCGCTCCGAGACTCGAGGACTCCCCGCAACGGACCGCACGGTCGGCTGGTTCACCACGATGTACCCGCTGGTCGTGACGGCGGTCGCCGATCCGGGTGACGCCGTCGCCGCGGTCAAGGACGCCGTGCGCGCCGTCCCCGAGGACGGCGTCACCTACGGCCTGCGCCCAGCTGGGTACGCCGACATCACCACGCCGCTCACCGTCAATTACCTCGGTGACCTCGGCCGATCGACGGTCGACGGCTTCGGCAGCACGGTCTTCAACAGCGCCGGGACCTCCGTCTCGCCGACGAACGCCTTCCTGCCCGGGGTTCGTGCGAACGCGATGATCCTCGACTCGCGCCTCGTGCTGCGCATCTCCCACGAGACCACGGTCGCGTCCGAGGCCCAGGTCGAGCGACTCGCCGACGCCTGGCTGCGAGAGGTGGAGGCGATCGGCGAGCACTGCGCCGGGATCGGTCCCCGCATCCGCACCGCAGCCGACTTCCCCGACGCAGTCGAACTGACGCGCCACGACATCGACGTCATCGAGCGCTTCCCGGAGCACGTCGAGGACGCCGTGGAGCTGACGCCGCTGCAGGAGGGGATGCTCGTGCACAGCCTCGCGGGCGGAACCGACTACGTCGTCCAGCAGAGCTACCTCGTCGCCGACCCTCTGCGTTCCCTGCTCACACCGTCGCGGTTGGCGACCGCCGCCCTGGCGGTCGCTGCTCGGCACGATGCCCTGCGTTCGGCGTTCGTGACCGACTCGTTGTCCCGTCCGCTCCAATTCGTCCTCGCCGAGCGCGACGTCCCGGTGGCGTGGGACGACCTCCGCGGCCGGTCCGCGACGTCAGCGGACATCGACGGGCTGCTCGCGTCCGACGTGGCGCACGGGTTCGACCCCGCGACGGACCCGCTGCTGCGCATCCGGGTCGTGCGGTCCGACGCCACCGACTCGACCGGGAGCGCGGTCGGCGAGGAGACGCGGCTCGTGCTGACGATGCACCACCTCGCCGTCGACGGCTGGTCGCTCTCGCACATCCTCAGCGAGCTGGTGGACGGGTGCCGCAGCCTGGCAGCCGGTGCGTCAGCGGCGACGGTGCTCGACCGCGCACGGGAGCGCCGGTCCGCCACGGCCCAGCCGCGTGACCAGGTGCGGTGGATCCGCGACCAGGACGACGGTGCGTTCACGGCGTTCTGGGCGGACACCCTGGCCGGCTACGAAGCGACAGCAGAGTTCACCTCGGCTGGCCGGTCACCCGTGCTCGACGCCGGCGCCGCCCCCAACTCCACCACCGACCCCTCGGTCGATGCGCACGGTGTCGGTCGTCTCGAATCCGCGACGGCCTCCGATCTCCGGCGGCGCCTCGACGCGGCGCACGCCTCGTCCGGCATCACCGTGTCGAACCTGGTGCACGCCGCGTTCGCGCTCGTCCTCGGGCGGGAGAGCGGCTCCGACGACGTCGTCTTCGGCTCGGTCGTCTCGGGCCGCGACCACGACGTCAGCGGACTCGCCGACGCCGTCGGACTCTTCATCAACACGATCCCGGTCCGGGTGCAGCTCGCACCGCACCTGTCGACGGACGACCTGCTCCGGTCCGTCCGGGACCAGGCCCTGGGGAGCGCAGACCACGCGTACGGTTCCCTCCGCACCGTCGAGGACGCCGCCGACCTGCACGGCTCGGTGCGGTGCCTGCTCGCCTTCGAGAACCACGAGGACCGGGACCCGGCGGCCCTCGGCCTGCGCTTCGACCAGTCCCGTGAGCAGACGAACTACCCGGTGACGGTCGCTGTCCGACCGGTGGGTGACGATCTCGCGATCACGGTGCTGTACGACAGCGGCACCATCACACACAGCGATGCGGAGCGGATCCGGGGACGGCTCGAACTCGTGCTCGAACAGTTCGCGACGGACACGACCCGCCCGGTCAGCGCGATCCGCACCCTCGACGATCTCCACGAGCACGAGGTGCTGTGGTGCTTCGGGGCGAACGAGGTGCCCTACGACCGTGACCAGACCGTCGTCGACGCCTTCCTCGCCCACGCTCGGGTGCACCCGACCGACGTCGCGATCGTGATGGGCGAGGCGGAGTACGACTTCGCGACGGTGGCCGACGCGGCACGCGCGGTCGCCGTCGCGGTGGCCGCGCGGGTGCCCCGTGGCGGACGGGTCGGGCTCCTCACGACACGCGGACCGCGAACGGCCGTCGCGATGATCGGCACCATGATGGCCGGCTGCGCCTTCGTTGCGCTGGACGTCGATTCGCCGGACGCGAGGCTCCTCGACGTGTTGGCGGATGCCGCGCCCGCCGTGGTCCTGACGGACGGGGACGTCGCGCACGACACCGCGCTGCGCGTCACCGCGGAGACACGCGTCATCCGCCTGGACGGTGTCCTCGAGGACGGACCGGGCGGCGGAGCACTGGATCCCGACCGCCTCCCCGCTCCGGACGACGTCGCCTACTGCGTCTACACGTCGGGCTCCACGGGCAGGCCGAAGGGCGTCGTGCTCACGCACCGGGGGCTGGCGAACCTCCGCGCGCACCTCCGGCAGACGTACGCACCGCAGTCGTCCGACCGCGTCCTGCAGTTCGCGAACAGCGTCTTCGACGCCTCGGTGTGGGAACTCACCCTCTCAGTGCTCAGCGGTGCGGCGCTCGTCGTCGTGCCGAAGGAGATGCTCTACGAGACCGATCTCCTGGAAGCGGAACTCCGACGGACCGGGGTGACGCTCGGGCTCCTGCCGCCGCACTACTACGTGCACCTCGACTCGGTGCCGATGCGGATCCTGACGACCGGCGGCGGCGCGTCGAGCCCCGCCGTCGTCGAGAAGGCTCGCAGCGCCGGAGTCCGCTACGTGAACGCATTCGGTCCGAGCGAGACCACCGTGCTCGCGACGGGGTGGGAAGACCCGGGCGACGGACCCGTCCCGTCGCGCATCCCGATCGGGCGACCAGTGGCGAACACCCACGTCGTCGTCGTCGTCCACGAGGGCTCACACGTGCGTCTCTGCGGCGTCGGCGAGGTCGGCGAACTCTGTGTCGCCGGGGACGGCGTCGCCCAGGGGTACCTCGGCCTGCCGGAGGAGACGGCCCGTGCGTTCGTGCCGAACCCGTTCTCGGACGGGCCCCTGTACCGCACCGGAGACCGTGTGCGGTGGCTGCACGACGGCACGCTCGACTTCCTCGGCCGGATCGCGGACAGTGGCCAGGTGAAGGTCCGCGGGCACCGGGTCGAGGTCGCGGAGGTGGAAGCGGGGGTCCGCCGCGTCCCGGGTGTCCGCGACGCCGTCGTGGTGGCGTCCCCGACCGAGGACGGCGCGACGCTGACGGCCTACGCCGTGTTCGACGACGCACGGGAACCGGTCCTCGTCCAACGTGCGCTGCGTGACCTGCTGCCCGGGTACATGATCCCCCAGGCCGTCGTGCCCATCGACGTGATCCCGTTGAACCGTTCCGGCAAAGTCGACCGCTCGGCCCTGACGACGGCCGACACGAGCCGCACGAGCCGCACGAGCCGCACGAGACCACCGCGGAACAGGCCGTGATCCAGGTGTTCCGCCAGGTGCTCGTCCGCCAGGACGTCACGCTCGACGACAACGTCTTCGAGATCGGTGGCGATTCGATCAAGGCGATCCGGATCGTCTCGGCGCTGCGCGCGGCTGGTTTCACGACCACAGCACGGGACGTGATGGGTGCCATGACCCCCCGGGCGATCGCACCGTTGCTCCGGACCGCTGCCGGTCCTCGCGCATCGCAGGGCGTGGTGACCGGGGTGGTGGGCGGAACGGCGATGGTCGAACAGTTCTTCGCCTGGGACCTCGCCGTGCCGGACCACTTCAACCAGGACCTGCTGATGGAGATCGGTGTCGGTGCGCGGCGCGCGACGATCGAGCAGGTCGCGGCGGCTCTGTCCGCTGTCTGGTACCACCACGACGCGCTCCGGGCGGTCGTCCGGGCGGACCGGCTCCACCTCCGCGACGTGGCCGAGGCCGGTGCCTTCCCACTCGAGAGCGTGGAGACGTCCGCCGACGGCCTCGACGGGGTGCTGCAGCAGGGCGGTGACCGTCTGCACCGGGGCCTGGACCTCGTCGCCGGCCCGCTCGCCCGCGCGCTGCTCGTGTCCACGCCGCACCGGCAGTGTCTGGTGATCGTGGCGCACCACCTCGTCGTCGACCTGGTCTCGTGGCAGGTCATCGCCGAGGACCTCCGTACGGCGCTCGACCAGGCGGTGGCCGGCGAGGACATCACGCTGCCCGCCAAGACGGCGTCGTTGCGCGAGTGGGCGGATGCGCTGGAGGTCTTCACCACCCACCGCGCCACCGAGACCGACACCCACTGGTCGGCGGTGCACCGTGCCCTCCCAGGAGCGGACCTGCGTGTCGAGGTGCCGACCCCGGAGACTCCGGCGGCATCGGCCCGGACGGAGGCGTTCGTGCTCGATGCGGCGGCGACGACCGCCATCGTCGACGACGGCACCCGGGCGTACTCGTGCTCCGTGGAGGACCTGGTGCTCACGGCCCTCGGGGAGGCTGCGAGGCGTCTGACCTCGCAGGAGCGACTCAGCGTGCGGTTGGAGAGCCACGGTCGGCTCGAGCACGACATGCTGCCTCCTGTGGACCGGACCGTCGGGTGGTTCACGTCGGCGTACCCCGTCGTGCTCGAGACGACGGGGGACCTGACGCAACGCGTGCTGCAGACGAAGGAACTCGTCCGCGCGGTCCCCGACCTCGGTGTCGGCTACTCGGCGGCAGCTCGTGTTGTCGACCGAGCCGACGTGACGCTCACGCTGAACTACATCGGGTCGGTCGGGGGCCGGGATGCCGCGCGGGGCAGCACGGTCGGCACGCCGTCGGCGGAGGGCAACCGGGCGTTCGGCGGGGTCTCGGTCGTCGTCGGCGTCGAGGGTGACGTCCTGCGCGTGGTGACGGCGGTCGACACCACGGTGACGACCGACCGGTGGTTCGAGGCGTTCGTCGGCGCGCTCCGGGCAGGCCTCGAGGACCTGGCCGCTCACTGTCGACGGCAGGACGGGGTCCACCGCACCACGTCGGACCTCACGAGCACCGACCTCGACGACGACGATCTGGAGGCCCTCAACGCGCTCTTCGGCTGAGGGCGATGCCGACACCGCGGCCGGAGCACGGCTCCGGCCACGACGCCCCGGCCGCCGCCCGCCAGCCGCGGGCGCGCAGCCACTGGCGAGCAGCCAGCGGCCGGCCCCTACCGGCGAGCGCTCACCGCCCACCAGCCAGCGGCCACGCCGACCGGCCGACACGCACCGCCCCGACACGCACCGCCCAGCGCGCAGCGCTCACCGCCCACCGCCCACCGCTCACCGCTCACCGCTCACCGGCCGACCTCCCACGGGTCCGGATCACCCCTGACCGCCGACCGCCGGACCGCGACCGCCGCTCACCGGCCGACCCCCCACGAGCCCGGAGCACCGCCGACCGCCCACCCCCGACCGCCGACCGGCCGCCAACCGCCAACCGACGACCGCCAACCGACGACCTCGAACGGCCTTCCGCAAACCGCCCACGGCCCACGACCCCGACC
>JAQSXO010000270.1 GCA_029256625.1 Cellulosimicrobium sp.
TCACGGCGCCGTCCGCGCGGAGTCCTTCGACCATGTGCGCATCGGTGGCGGTCTGGTTGCCGTCCCAGCATCCGCATCCGCCGGTCGTGACCATGTCGATGGTGTCGTAGTTGTCCTTCACTGCGATCGGCACGCCCAACAGCATGCTCGTCATGCCGCTTTCAGCCCGCTTCGCGTCGGCGGCCTTCGCGGCGTCGAGGGCGACCGTGCTCGTGGTGATGATCGAGTTCAGTGCACGGGCGGTGGTGGCCTTCGCACCCCCCGGGTTCGCCGGGTCGACCGGGTAGCTCACCGGAGCGTCGTCGTACGCGGCGATGCGGTCCAGGTACTCCTGGGTGATCGCGACCGACGACGTCACCCCGGCGTTCATCGCGGCCTGCATGTCGAGCACCGAGGCCTCGACGAGCTCGAACGGTCCGTCGACGTAGATCATCCGCTGGGAGACGGCCGCGAGGTCCGCGACGGTGATCGTGTCGTCGCCGTCCGTGTCGGCCGCCGCGACGCCGTCCCACGCGGCGTCGTCGGCCGTCCCGCCGAGCGCCGCGGTGACGACGTCGAGGTCGGCGACGGTCACCTGGTCGTCGCCCGTGAGGTCGAGCTCGGTCCAGTACGGCGCGAGGAGCGGCGCGGTGACGGGTGCCGCCGTCGCGGCGGGAGCCGCGGCGACAGAGAGCACGAGGCCGGTCACGGTGAGCGCGGCGAGCCCGCCCGCCGCGGCTCGCCGGTGGGTGGTGGGCACGGGCTGCTCCTTCATGGTGGTGGGCCGTCGTGGCGCGCGGACGGCGGTTGCGAGGGGCGTCGGGTCGTGGCTCATCGGGAGACCACCGCCCGGCGCCGCGCCCAGAGGATCCCGGCACCCACCACGACGGCGAGCAGCGCGGCACCGGCGAGCCAGGCGACGCTCGCGCCCGTCGAGGCGAGCGCGCCCGAGACGGTCGAGGTCGACGGCGAGTCGGACGCGTCGTCGGCCCCGGGGGCGGTCGTGCCGTCACCGGTCGGCGGCGCAGAGGTCGCGCCGTCCGTCGGGTCGCCCGTGGGCGGTGCCGTCACGAGGGCGGTGATGGTCGTCGTGGCGGACGCGGCGTCGGTGAGCGACGCCGTCGTGCCGTCGGCACCGACGAGGGTGGCCGTGGGCACGGCGAACGGGGCGTCGCCCCCGGCCACGGCGGTGAACGTGAGGGTCGCGAGCGTGACGTCGCCCGCGAGCCCGGGGGACGTGCCGAGCCGCGTGTGCGTGACGGCGACGGTCCCGGACCCGTCGTCGGCCACGTCGGAGAACCCGCCGTCGGGCAGGACGGCGGAGTCCTCGACGAGCTCGACGAGGTCGGGGTCGTAGGAGACCGCCAGGTCGTAGGCGTAGAGGTCGACGGCTCCGGCCGCGGCGACCGTCACCGTGATCGGGGCGCCGACCTCGACGCTCGACGGCGCGTCGAGGGTCACGGCGGAGACGGACGGCGCGGCGTGCGCCGGGGCGGTGAGAGCGGTCGCGGCGACCGCCAGACCGCCGACGAGCGCGGCGCGCCGGCCGAGCCGTCGGCGCGAAGGAGAGGGCGTCATGGAGGAGCTGGTCCTTCCTCGGGCGCGCGCCGACTGCGCGCACGACCGTGGTGGTGGTGGAGCCCCCTGCCGGGACCGATGCTCACAAGAGCCTGTTTCCCGGGCGTTTCACGACGGTTAGCGCGAGCAACGAAGGGTGTCTCGGTACGGTCACGGGCGCTCCGGGGCGTTTCGCCCCGCGGTGCGCCGTCGTCGGGCGTCGTCCGGGCGGGTTCAGCCGAGGGCCGGGGGCGCGTCCTCGCGCACCTCGGGATCGGGGATCCGCCGCATGCGCAGCGCGGCGGCCACGCCGAGCAGGCCCGCGACGAGCGGGACGAGGAGCGCGACCTGGAGCGCGCGGGCCCGGACGTCGTCGTTGATGCGCAGGATCTCGGCCTGCACCTCGGGCGGCTCGTCCGCGAGCAGCTCGACGAGCTGGGCGTCGCTCATGATCTCGGCGTCGTCCTCGAGCACGGCCGCGACCTGCTGCTTGTCGTCCGGGGGCAGCACGGTGCTCGACTCGGCCTGCGCGGTAAAGCCCGTGGCGAGCGACGCGAGCATCACCGCGCCGGCGACCGCGAGCCCGAGCGAGAGCCCGAACGACCCGGCGGCCGAGCTGACGCCCGCGGCCTCGCTCGCGCGCTCCTCGGGGACGGGGGAGAGCGTGTACGCGTTGAGCTGCGACACGAGCAGGCCGAGCCCGGCGCCCGCGACGACGAGTGGGAGAGCCAGCCACCAGCCCGACGTCGCGCGCGGCACCACCAGGACCGCTGCCGCGATCCCGAGGACGAGCAGCGCGAACCCCGCGAGCACGCGCGTCGCCGGTCGACGCCGACCAGGACGCTTTCCCGCGACGAGCGCGGCGGCGAACATCGTCAACGACAGCGGCGCGAGCGAGAGGCCGGCGAGCAGCGCGTCGTAGCCGAGCGCCATCTGGAGGAAGATCGGCAGCGCGATCATCGCGCCGCCGAGCGCCACCTGTTGCAAGAGCTGCTGCGAGACCCCGACGCGGAACGCGGGGGAGCGGAACAGTCCCGGGTCCACGAGCGTCGTGCGGCCCGCGCGGGCACGCCGCACGAGCCACGCCGCGAGACCGACGAGCCCCGCGGCCCCGACGACCACGAGCGCTCCGACGGCCTCGCCGCCCTCCTGCCACACGAGGACGCCGAGCACGATGCCGCCCATCCCGACGACGGACAGGATCGTCCCCACGATGTCGACCGTGCGGTCGCCGGTGTACGGGACGTCGCGCACGAGCCGCACGCCCAGGAGCACCACGAGGATCACGACGGCCTCGAGCCCGAAGGCCACGCGCCACGACAGCGTCGTGGTGATGACGCCGCCGAGCAGGGGCCCGACGGCCGCTGCGATCGACGCCGCGGCCCCCACGAGCGCGTAGGCGGACTTGCGTGCGGCGCCGTCGAAGTTGCCGTGCACGAGCGACTGCATGGCGGGGAGCAGCAGCGCGGCGCCCAGACCGCCGATGACCGACCAGAAGATCACGACCATCACGAGGCTCTGCGCGAGCGTCATCGCGATCGCGCCCGCCCCGTACGCGAGCAGGCCGACGACGTACGCCCGGCGCCGGCCGACGAGGTCGCCCACCTTGCTGCCCACGAGGATGAACGACGCGGACACGAGCGCCTCGAGCGCGATCGCCGTCTGGACGCCGCTCACGGTCGTGTCGAGGTCGCGCACGACCGCCGAGATCGACACGTTCATGAACGACGTGTCGACGACGAGGACGAACATCGCCGCGGCGAGGAGCAGCGCGAGGCGCCGGGCGGCCGCGGTCGGCCGGCCGGCGGTGTTCTCGGTGCTCTGCTCCACGTCGACCCCCGTCCGCCGTCCATGCTCACGGGCGGCGGTGCACCCGCGCCTCACCCGTCGGGGGTGCTCCCGCTGCCCGGGCGCCCTGGCGCGCGCTCTGCCACCATCGGCCTATGGCTGCTGACGGGTGGCGCTCGCGCCACGTCGACGTGGAGGGGCACGACGTGTTCGTGCGCGTCGGGCCGGACGTGCCGGGGTCGGTCCCGATCGTGCACGTGCACGGCTTCGCGGTCTCGGGCACCTACCTCCTCCCGACGGCGGAACGCCTCGCCCACCGGGCGACCGCCGTCGTGCCCGACCTGCCCGGCTACGGGCGCAGCGAGCGGTGGGGCCACACCCTCGGGATCCCGTCGCTCGCGTGGGCGCTGCTCTCGCTGCTCGACGCGCTCGAGCTCGAGCGGGTGATCCTCGTGGGCAACTCGATGGGCGGCCCGATCGGCCTCGAGGTCGCGCACGCCGCGCCGGAGCGCGTCGCGGGCATCGTCCTCGCCTCGCCTGCCGGCGGCGTGCACAACCAGCCGTTCGCCCGCGCCCTCACCCAGCTCGCGCGCGACGCCGGGCGCGAGAGCCCGCGCATGGCCCGGATCGCGGTGCCCGACTACGCGCGCTTCGGCGCCGTCAACGCGCTCCACCTGTTCGCGGAGCTGGTCCGGTTCCCGTCGCTCGAGCGCGTGATCCGTGTCCCCGTACCGACCCTGGCGGTCATTGGCACGCGCGACCCGCTCATGCCGCCGCCCCGGCGCGTGCACGAGGTCGGCACGCTCGCGCCCCCGCACGTGACGATCGTCGCGATCGACGGCGCCGCCCACGCCATGAACTTCAGCCACCCCGGGGAGCTCGCCCACGTCATCGAGTGCTGGCTCGACGGGCGCGAGATCACCGACGACCCCGACCAGCCGGGCGTCTCCCGCGTCCTCCAGATCGCGCAGGGCTCCGGCCCCGTGGTCTGAGACCAGCGCGGGTGTCGGCGCCCGGGGCTAGCCTGCGGACGTGGCCATCACCTGGGCGCAGGCGCTCGCCTGGCGCGCGCGGCGGCACCTGCTCGACCCGGTCGGCGACGAACCGGTCGAGGGGGTCGTCGGGCGGCTGGGCGCTGTCCCGGCGGCCTCCGACGACGTGGCCGAGCTCGCGGTCCGCGTCCGGCAGCGCGCGTCCGAGGCGGGCGAGGTCGGGCGGGCGCTCGCGGACGGGCGCCTCGTGCGCACCTACGCGTTCCGCGGGGCGACGCACCTCGTCACGCCCGAGGACGGCGGCGCGTACCTGGCGCTGCGCCGTGCGGGCCGCATGTGGGAGCGCGCGAGCTGGCGGGAGTACTACCGGCTCGAGCCCGAGGACTGGCCCGACCTGCGTGCCGTCGTGCGCGACGCGCTCGCCGACGGCCCGCTCACGCGGTCCGCGCTGGGCGACGCCGTTGCGGCGCACGCGCGGTTCGCGCACCTGCGGCCGTCGTTCGGCGACGGGACGGACACGCTGCTCAAGCCGCTCACGTGGTTCGGCGACATGAGCTTCGCGCCCTCGCGCGACGGGCGCACGACGTTCCAGCGCCTCGACACCAACCCGCGGTGGGTCGACTGGCCCGACCTCGACGTCGCGGGCCGGCACGCGGTCCTCGCGTACGTCGGCACGTACGGCCCCGCGACGCCCGACCACGTGCACTACTGGCTCGGACAGGGCCTGGGTGCCGGCCGTGCGCGGCTGAACCGGTGGCTGGCGGAGCTGCGCGACGACGCGCTCGCGGAGGTCGACGTCGAGGGCGACCGCGCGCTCGTGCTCCGCGAGCACGTCGACGAGCTCCTCGGCGCGCGAGCGTCGGAGGCGGTGCGGCTCCTTCCCGCGCTCGACCAGTGGGTGCTCGGCCCCGGCACCGCGGACCCGCGCGTCGTGCCACC
>JAQSXO010000271.1 GCA_029256625.1 Cellulosimicrobium sp.
CCGCGAGCCCCGGGTCTTCCACGTCTACGACACGACCCTGCGCGACGGCGCGCAGCAGGAGGGCATGAACCTCTCCGTCGCCGACAAGCTCGCCATCGCCCCGCTGCTCGACGAGCTCGGTGTCGGCTTCATCGAGGGCGGCTGGCCGGGCGCCGTGCCGAAGGACACCGAGTTCTTCCGCCGCGCGGCCAAGGAGCTCGACCTGCGCCGCGCCGTGCTCGCGGCGTTCGGCGCGACGCGCAAGGCCGGGCTGCGCGCGTGGGACGACCCGCAGGTGCGAGCGCTCGTCGACTCCGAGGCGCCGGTCGTGACGCTCGTCGCCAAGTCGGACGTGCGGCACGTCGAGCGCGCGCTGCGCACGACGCCGGACGAGGGGCTCGCCATGATCACCGACACCGTGTCGTTCCTCGTGGGCGAGGGACGCCGGGTCGTCGTCGACGCCGAGCACTTCTTCGACGGGTACCGGTACGACGCGGCGTTCACGCGGTCCGCGGTGCAGGCGGCGTTCGAGGCGGGCGCCGAGGTCGTGGCCCTGTGCGACACCAACGGCGGGATGCTGCCGACCTGGGTCGTCGAGATCGTCGAGGAGCTGCGCGACGCCGTCGGGCTCCCGCACGGGCGCGACGCGCTGCCGGGGGACGCCCTGCTCGGCATGCACGCGCACAACGACTCCGGGTGCGCCGTGGCGAACACCCTCGCGGCAGTCGAGGCGGGCGCGGCCCACGTGCAGGGGACGGTCAACGGGTACGGGGAGCGCACGGGCAACGTCGACCTGCTGACGGTCGTCGCGAACCTCGAGCTCAAGCACGGGCTGCGGACCCTGACGGGCGAGGGGCTCGAGGAGTCCACGCGCATCTCCCACGCGATCAGCGAGATCACCAACATCTCCCCGTACGCGCGCCAGCCGTACGTCGGCGCGAGCGCGTTCGCGCACAAGGCCGGGCTGCACGCGAGCGCCATCAAGGTCGACCCGGACCTCTACCAGCACATCGACCCGACGGCGGTCGGCAACGACATCCGCATGCTCGTCTCCGACATGGCCGGCCGCGCCTCGATCGAGCTCAAGGGCCGCGAGCTCGGGTTCGACCTGTCGGGTCAGGGCGAGCTCCTCACGCGCGTGACCAACCGCGTCAAGGACGACGAGGCCAACGGCTACACGTACGAGGCCGCGGACGCGTCGTTCGAGCTCCTGCTGCGCGAGGAGATCACGGGCGAGCGCCCCCCGTACTTCCGGGTCGAGAGCTGGCGCACGATCGTCGAGCGCGCGGGGTCGCGCGGCACCGAGGCGACGGCCGAGGCGACCGTCAAGCTCCACGCCGGGGGCGAGCGCATCGTCACGACCGGCGAGGGCAACGGGCCCGTCAACGCGCTCGACCACGCGCTCCGGCTCGCGCTCGGCCGCGTGTACCCCGAGATCGACGTGTTCGAGCTCATCGACTTCAAGGTCCGCATCCTCGACACCGAGCAGGGGACGGACGCGATCACGCGCGTCCTCATCGAGACGACCGACGGCTCGACGTCGTGGTCGACCGTCGGCGTGGGGCCGAACCTCATCGAGGCCGCGTGGGAGGCGCTGACCGACTCCGCGATCTACGGCCTGGTCCACGCGGGCGTCGATCCCCGCTGACCGGGCGGCACCCCTCCCGCGGCCGCGCGGGCTTAGGGTGGACGGGTGCGTGGTGAGTACAAGGTTCCCGGTGGCAAGCTCGTGGCGGTCGACGTCGAGGTGGAGGCCGGGCGGCTCGCCCGCGTCGCGGTGAGCGGCGACTTCTTCCTCGAGCCGGACGACGCCCTCGAGGACATCGACGGCGCGCTGACGGGCATGCCCGAGACGGCGACGGTCGCGCAGCTCGCGAGCGCCGTCCAGGGCGCCCTCGGCGACGACGTCACGATGGTCGGTTTCTCGCCCGAGGCCGTCGCGATCGCGGTGCGTCGCGCGCTCGGGCACGCGACGGGGTGGGACGACCACACGTTCGAGCTGGTCCACGAGGGGCCGGAGAGCCCCGCGATGCACCTGGCGCTGGACCAGGTGCTCACCGAGGAGCTCGACGCCGGTCGTCGCGGCCCGACGCTGCGGATCTGGGAGTGGGCGTCGCCGGCGGTGATCATCGGCTCGTTCCAGTCGCTGCGCAACGAGGTCGACGCCGAGGGTGCCGAGCGGCACGGCGTGACGGTCGTGCGCCGCATCTCGGGCGGTGGGGCGATGTTCGTCGAGCCGGGCAACACCATCACCTACTCGCTCTACGTGCCGGCGTCGCTCGTCGAGGGCCTGAGCTTCGAGCGGTCCTACGCGTTCCTCGACGACTGGGTCCTCGGCGCGCTCGCGTCGGTCGGCATCGACGCGACGTACAAGCCGCTCAACGACATCGCGTCGCCCGCGGGCAAGATCGCGGGCGCGGCGCAGAAGCGCCTGCGCGGGGGAGCGGTGCTGCACCACGTGACGATGGCGTACGACATCGACGCCGACAAGATGACCGAGGTGCTGCGCATCGGCCGCGAGAAGCTCTCGGACAAGGGGACCAAGAGCGCGAACAAGCGCGTCGACCCGCTGCGCTCGCAGACGGGTATGTCCCGCGAGGCCGTCATCGAGGCGTTCGAGGACCACTTCCGTTCGCGGTACCGGACGGTCGAGGGCAAGGTCACGCCCGAGGAGCGGGCGAAGGCCGAGGAGCTCGCGCGGACGAAGTTCTCGACGCCGGAGTGGACCGCGCGCGTCCCCTGACGCCGGAGCCGGGGTCGGGCCAGGCCCGGCGGCGATTGTTAAGAACGTGCAACATCTGACGCCGTGGCTTCCGTTCGCGCGGGCGTGGCAGTAATCTTCACGCATACGTCCACTGATGGAAGTAACTTTCACACCGCGCGCCGTCCGGTCGCGCGGGACCGTCAGGACACACGACCCGGCCGTCCCCCCAAGCGGCCGACAGAAAGGAAGTGTCACGGCATGCAGCGACGCAGCACGGTGGCCGTCACGGGCACCCTCGTCCTCGCGCTCGGCCTGGCCGCGTGCAGCTCCGGTGGTGGGTCTGGCTCCGAGGCGACCGGCGGCGACGACGCCACCGACTTCTCGGGCGAGACGCTCACCGTCTGGATCATGGAGGGCACCAACCCCGACGCGGACGCGTTCTTCGACGAGGTCACGACCGCCTTCAAGGACGAGACGGGCGCCGACCTCCAGATCGAGTTCCAGCCGTGGGCCAGCGCCCACGACAAGTTCACGACCGCCATCGCGGGCGGCACGACCCCGGACGTCGCCGAGGTCGGGACGACCTGGACCGGCGAGTTCGCCGACGTCGGCGCGCTCGCCGACCTCTCCGACCGCATCGCGGACGCGGGCCTCGAGGACGACCTCGTTCCGGGCCTCGTCGAGTCCGCGACGCTCGACGGCGGCGTCTACGGCATGCCGTGGTACGCCGGCGTGCGCTCGGTGGTCTACCGCGCCGACCTCTTCGAGGCCGCCGGCATCGAGGCCCCGACGTCGTGGGACGAGCTCGTCGCCGCGGCGGACGCGCTCAAGGCCGCCAACCCGGAGATCATCCCCTTCCCGGTCGCCGGCGACAGCCAGTACGGCGCGATGCCGTTCATCTGGGGCGCGGGCGGTGACCTCGCGGTCAAGGACGGCGACACCTGGACGTCGGAGATCAGCTCGCCGGAGTCGGTCGAGGGCCTCGAGTTCTACACGGGCCTCGCCACGGAGCACGGCTTCTCCACGGCCGCCGCGACGACGTGGAAGGAGACCGACCTCCTCGCCGCGTTCGAGCAGGGCCAGGTCGGCATGATGATCTCCGGGAGCTGGACGCCGGGCAAGATCCTCGCCGACGTGCCGGACATGGAGGGCAAGATCGGCGCCTTCCCGATCCCGGGCCAGACCGAGGGCCTGTCCGACTCGTTCCTCGGTGGCTCGCACCTCGGCGTGTTCGAGGCGAGCGAGAAGCAGGACCTCGCGTGGAAGTTCGTCGAGATGATGTCGACCGGCGAGTTCGCGGAGGCGTGGGGCCAGCAGTCCGGCTACTTCCCGGGCCAGACGTCGCTCCTCGAGAAGGTCATCGAGGAGGACGACCCGCTGGTCGCGCCGTTCGCCCAGCAGATGGTCGAGGCGGGCCGGTCCGTCCCGGTGACGCCGCTCTACGGCCAGATCCAGGGCAAGAAGACGCTCGAGACGATGCTCCAGTCGATCCTCTCGGGCAGCGCCACCGTCCAGGAGGCCGCCGACACCGCGGCCGCCGACATGGACGAGACGTTCGGCTCCTGAGCCGTCGCGTCCGGCCGCGGGCTACGCGCCCGCGGCCGGATGCCGCCGTCGGACGACCGGCGGCGCTCCCGCACCACGTTCCCCGCACCACGCGACAGGACCCCTCCATGGCAGACCTTCGAGCCGCGCCCGGCGCCTCGCTCGACCCCGCCGCCCCGGCCGACCGGCCGCCGTCGGGCACGACGCCGACCGGCACCCGCCGGCGCCGTCCCGGCGGGCTCGGCCACCGCTCCCCGCTACGCCCCTGGCTGCTGCTCGCCCCGGGCCTCGTCGTGCTCGGCGTGCTGCTCCTGTGGCCGCTCGTCCGGGTCGTCCTGCTCTCGCTGCAGGACTACGGCCTGCGCCAGATCGCGAGCGGCGAGTCCAACTGGGTCGGGCTGCAGAACTACGCGGACATCCTCGGCGACAGCTACCTGTGGACCACGGTCCTGCCCAACACCGTGCTCTTCGCGCTCGCGTGCGTCGTGCTCACGGTCGTCCTCGGGACGGCGGTCGCGCTCTTCCTCAACACGCTCGGCGGGTTCTGGCGGGGCGTCGGTGCGACGGCGATCATGGTCGCCTGGGCCGTCCCCGCGATCACGGGCACGTACGTGTGGGTGTGGATCTTCGACCCCCTCAACGGCCTCGTCGCCTCGGTGCTCGAGGGCGTCGGCGCGATCGAGCCCGGGACCGTCAACTGGTTCACCGAGCGGCTCTCCTTCTACGCGATCGCGACGCTCAACGTGGTGCACCACGGCTTCCCGTTCGTCGCGATCACGGTCCTCGCGGGGCTCATGACGATCCCGCACGAGCTGCACGAGGCCGCCAAGGTCGACGGCGCGAGCGCGTGGCGCCGCTTCTGGTCCATCACCGCGCCGATCCTGCGGCCCGTGTTCGCCGTGGTCACGATCCTGTCGACCATCTGGGACTTCAAGGTCTTCACGCAGATCTACCTCATGCCCGGCGGCAACGGCGGCAACAAGGACGTGTTCAACCTCGGCGTGTGGTCGTACATCGAG
>JAQSXO010000272.1 GCA_029256625.1 Cellulosimicrobium sp.
TTGACGGTCGAGAGTTGCGGCCATGGAGCTCTCCGGCCTCTACGTCCCCCTCGTCACGCCGTTCACCGACGACGACCGCCTCGATCTCGACGCGCTCGCGGCGCTCGCCGCGGCGGTCCTCGACGACGGCGCGGCCGGCGTCGTCGCGCTGGGCACGACGGGAGAGCCCGCGACGCTGACCCACGCCGAGGCGCGCCAGGTCGTCGACGTCTGCGCCGAAGTCTGCGCGGGACGCGACCGCCACCTCGTCGTGGGTGCGGGGACGAGCAGCACCGCCGCATCGGTCGACCTGATCGCCGACCTCGGCCCCGGGGCGACGGCGGCGCTCGTCGCGGTCCCGTCGTACACACGTCCCTCCCAGGAGGGCGTCGTCGAGCACTTCCGGCGCCTCGCTGCGGCGTCTCTCGTCCCGCTGGTCGTCTACAACGTCCCGTACCGGACCGGCCTCTCCCTGACCGCGGACACGCTCCACCGGCTCGCCGACCTGCCCGGCGTGACCGGGTTCAAGCACACGGTGGGCTCGATCGACGACACCACGGTCACGTTCCTCAGCGCGCTGCGACCCGACGTGTCGGTGCTGGCCGGTGACGACCTGTACATCGGCCCGCTGATCTCCCTCGGCGCCCGCGGCGCGATCACGGCGAGCGCCAACGTGGCCCCGCGCGCCTACGCGGAGCTGGTCGGCGCGTGGAGGCACGGGCCGGCGGACCGCGCCCTGGCGGCGCACGACGCGCTGGTCCCGCTCACGCGCGCCCTCTTCGCCGAACCCAACCCCGCGGTGATCAAGGCCGTCCTCGCCGCCGAGGGCCGGATCGCGAGCCCGCGCGTGCGGCTCCCGCTGCTCCCGGCGACGCCAGCCACCGTCTCGGCGGCCCTCGCCTGCCGCGATGCGCTGTCCGCGCCCTCATGAGCAGGACCGAGCGTCCGTCAGGAGTCACCTCGGGACGACGGCGCGGTGCTCGGGGTGGTGCCGGTCGGGCACGACGTCAGCGGAGCGCGCGGAAGAACCTGCGCACGTCGCCGACGAGGAGGTCGGGGACCTCCATCGCCGGGAAGTGGCCGCCCTGGTCGAACTCTGACCAGTGGACGACGTGGTGGTCGCGCTCGGCGATGCGCCGTACGCCCGGGTCGCCGGGGAACACCGCGACGCCGGAGGGCACCTCGGAGCGGGGCGCCTGCTGTCCCCAGCTCGCGCGGCCCTCCCGGTAGAGGCGTGCCGACGACGTGGCCGTGCCCGTGAACCAGTACACGCTGACGTTGGTCAGGAGCTGGTCGAGGTCGACGGCGTCCTCGGGCAGCGCGGCGGCGGGGTCGGTCCACTCCTGGAACTTCTCGACGATCCAGGCGAGCTGCCCCGCGGGCGAGTCCGAGAGCCCGACGCCGACCGTCTGAGGACGCGTCGACTGGAGGATCGCGTACCCGGCGCCCTCCTCGAGCTGGTGGTGCATGCCGGCCAGGCGGGCGAGCTCGGCCTCGGTGAGGCCTTCGAGCTCGGCCGGGTCGCCCGAGGGGAAGCCCAGGGCACCGTTGACGTGCACGCCCACCACGTGTTCCGGCGCGAGGCCACCCAGCAGCGGGGAGATGACGGCGCCGGAGTCCGTCCCCTGCGCGCCGTACCGGTCGTAGCCGAGCCGGTCCATGAGTACCGCCCACGCGCGCGCCACGCGGGCCATGTCCCAACCGGTCTCCTGCGTCGGGCCGGAGAAGCCGAAGCCGGGGATCGAGGGCACGACGACGTGGAACGCGTCCGCGGGGTCGCCGCCGTGGGCACGCGGGTCGGTGAGGGGGCCGACGATCTTCTGCATCTCGACGAAGGACCCGGGCCAGCCGTGCGTGAGGATCAGCGGCAGCGCGTCGGGCTCGGGCGAGCGGACGTGGAGGAAGTGGACGTCCTGCCCGTCGATCGTCGTCGTGAACTGCGGGAACGCGTTGAGCGCCGCCTCGTGCGCGCGCCAGTCGTACGACGTCCGCCAGTACTCGGCGAGCCCACGGAGGTAGCTCGTGGGCGCCCCGTACGTCCAGCCGACGCCGGGCAGCTCGTCGGTCCAGCGGGTCCGGGCCAGGCGGTCGGCCAGGTCGTCCAGGTCGGCCTGCGGGATGTCGATGCGGAAGGGGCGGATCTCGGTGCTCTCGCTGCTCACGGTGTCCATGGGAGCGACGCTATGCGCAGTAGCGGTCAGCCTTGGTCCGCTATTGCCACTCTGTCGGACGGCTCGGCCCGGGGTATTTCCGTTGCCCTCACGCACGCGCACCCCGAGAGTGTCGGCATGCTGATCAGACGCGAGCGCCCGTCCGATGTCCAGGCGATCCGGGCGGTCACCGCGGACGCCTTCTCCGCGGTCGAGCATGCCGCCCCGGCCGTCGAACCCGACGGCGCACCCGGCGAGGCCACGCTGGTCGGGTGGCTGCGCGAGGATCGTGGGTGGCTCCCGGAGCTGTCGCTCGTCGCCGAGACAGGGCTGCCCGACCCGCAGGTGGTCGGACACGTCGTCGCCACCCGCGGGCGGCTCGGGGACCGGCCGGCGCTCGGGCTCGGTCCGCTCAGCGTCCGTCGCGACCACCAGCAGCGCGGTGTCGGTTCCGCGCTGATGCACACGATCCTCGGCGCGGCGGACGCTCTGGGCGAGCCCGTCGTGGTGCTGCTCGGGGAGCCGGCCCTCTACTCCCGGTTCGGGTTCGTGCCCGCCAGCGCCCTCGGGATCGAGGCTCCCGAGCCGGCCTGGGGGGACTACTTCCAGGCGCGCGCCCTGAGCGCCTGGCGCGACGAGTACGCGGGACGGTTCACCTATGCCGCCCCGTTCGACCGCCTGTGATGTGACGCCGCGCGCCGCGCGCACGACGGCGAGACGCCGACCATGCACCCGGGCGACGAGCCTGCCCCTTCCTTAGCCGAGCGCGACGACCGCGACTCCCGCTGCCACGGCGAGGGGCGCGAGCACGAGGCCTTGGCGCACCACGTGCCACGCGCGCGGCGGCCCCTGCTCGAACGCGTGGCGGCGGTACTGCTGCCACCACAGCACCGTCGCGAGCGATGCCCACGGCGTGATCAGCGGCCCGGCGTTCACCGCGACGAGGAGGGTCGCGAGCCGGTCGACGCTCTCTCCCGCCGCGGGCAGCAGCGCGAGGAACGCGGGCAGGTTGTTCACTAGGTTCGCCGCGACGACGCCGGTCACGGCGAGCCGCGCCAGGTCGCCCGGCCCGTCGCCCGTGCCCGCGACGGCGGCGAGGAGGTCGCCGAGCCCGTGCGCGTGCCACGTCTCCACGAGCACGAACAGCGCCGCCACGACGAGCGCGGACCGCCACGGCAGCATCTCCCGCACCGGCACGAGGGGTCGCACGCGCCGCCACCACGTCGCGAGCGCGAGCACCGCGGCGCCCGCGAGCGCCGTCGGCGCGACGGGGAGCTCGACCGCGAACGCGACCGCCAGGAGCGCGACGACCGCGGCGGTGACGCGCAGGAGCAACCGGTCGGGCGGCGTCGGGCCGGCTCCAGCGAGGGTGAAGCGCCCGCGCAGGTCACGGCCGTGCAGCGCGAGCAGGACGACGACCGTGACGGCGAGGACTGCGAGCGCCGGCGCCCACATCACCCCGACGTACCCGGTGCCGAACCGGTGCGCCGCGAGCAGGTTGGTGAGGTTCGAGACGGGCAGGAGCAGCGACGCCGTGTTGGCGAGCGCGAGGACCGTGAGCGCGAGCGGCAGGGGCCGCGTGCCCGTGCGGCGCGCGAGGGCGAGCACGACAGGCGTGACGAGCACCGCCGTCGTGTCGAGGGAGAGCACGACCGTGCTCGCCGTCGCGAGGAGGACGACGAGCCCCCAGAGGACCAGGCGCCGCCCCCGGGCGAGCCGCGCCGCGCGGCCCGCGACGGCGTCGAACAGGCCCGCGCCCGCGCACAGCTCCGCGACCACGGTGATGGCGAGGAGGAAGACCAGGATCGGACCGGTCCGTGCGAGCAGGTCTCGGGCATCGGCGGCCGGGAGCAAGCCGGTCGCAGGCAGCGCGACGACCACCACCGCCGCGAGGAGCCACAGCGGCACGCGGCGGCGCGCCGGTGCTCCCGAGGCGTTCACGTCGTGATCGTAGGGCCCGCGGCACGACCACGAGCGCTCAGGAGCGCGACGGCGGCCCGTCGCCCCGGGGCGCGCAGCACCCGTCGGCGCAGGTGCGTTCCTCGCCCTCCCCGACCAGCGCCGCGACGGGCGCGCAGCACGCGTCCCCGCGCCACGCCTCGACGCCCTCCTTGACGGCGACGGCAGCGATGACGAGCGCGGCGACCGGGTCCGCCCAGGACCACCCGAGGGTCGCGTTGAGCACGAGGCCGACGAGCAGCACCGCAGACAGGTAGGTGCACAGGAGCGTCTGCCTGGAGTCCGCGACGGCGGACGCGGACCCGAGCTCGCGGCCGGTACGGCGCTCGAACCACGACAGGAAGGGCATGACGGCGAGGCTCACCGTGGCGAGCCAGATGCCCACGGCGGAGTGCGCGGGCTCAGCGGCACCGAGCAGCGACCGGACGGCGTCCACGGAGACGAAAACGGCGAGACCGAAGAACGAGACGGCGATGACGCGCAGCGCGGTCCGCTCGCGCCGGTGCGGGTCGGGCGCGGCGAACTGCCAGGCCACCGCGGCGGCGGAGAGCACCTCGACGAGCGAGTCGAGACCGAACCCCACGAGCGCGGCCGACGACGCGACGCGGCCCGCGGTGATCGCGACGACCGCCTCGACGACGTTCCACGTGATCGTCGCCGCGACGACCCACCGGACCCTCCGCTCGAGGACGGCACGACGCGCGGCGGTCGGGGCAGCGGGTCCGGGCGGCGTGCGGCCGAGCGAGACGGGCGTCACGAGCACGAGCACCCGTCGGGACCACAGCATGTGGGGTCGACCTGGACGACGAGCCGCAGCAGGTCGTCGAGGGCCGGGGCCAGGTGAGGGTCGGCGAGGCGGTACCAGGTGCGACGGCCGTCGGGGATCGCCTCGACGAGCCCGCACCCGCGCAGGCACGCGAGCTGGTTCGACATCACCTGACGTGAGACGCCGAGCGCGTCCGCGAGGTCGGACGGGTAGGCCGGCGCCTCCCGCAGCGCGAGCAGGACCCGCGTCCGCGTCTCGTCCGACAGGGCGTGCCCCAGCCGCGCGAGCGCCGCGGTGTGGGTGAGCGTGACCGTCTCGACCATGGACGCGACAGTACACGTTCTCGTGTATTCACGGAACCGTGTA
>JAQSXO010000005.1 GCA_029256625.1 Cellulosimicrobium sp.
TGGGGCTGCGAGCCTCCCTGGATCGGGTCAGGCTCGTGGTGCGCCTCGAGAACGTGGGGCACCGCCTGACGCGTGCGGGTCGGCTCTGCTGCAACCCCGACTTCACCCTCACCCGGAGAAGCGCTTCTCGCACGCCCACGGCGCACCTATGGGTAGTTCTCTTCGTGTCACTCCTTGGAGGCCCGCATGACCACGTCCACCGTCCCGACCACCCCTCGCGCCGACCTGCCCGCGCCCGCCGCGACCGACCGCCGCCTCGAGCGGACCGACCCCGCCACGGGACGCCCCGCCGCCCCGGTCCGGTGCGCGACGGCCGACGAGGTCGACGCCGCCGTCCGCGCCGCGGCGGCCGCCTGGCCCGGGTGGCGCGCGACGACGCCCGCGGACCGCGCGGCCGCCCTGCGCGCCGCGGCGCGGTCCGTGCGCGACGCCGCCGACGAGCTCGGCGCGCTGCTGCGGGTGACGACGGGGCGGCTCGAGGCCGAGGCGCGCGCCTCGGCCGAGGTCGCGGCGGACCTGCTCGACGAGGCCGCGGTCGCGGGCCTCGGCCGCGCCGGGCGCGTCCTCGCCGGGGACCCCGCGGCGCTGGACGTCGTGCGCCGCGAGCCGCGCGGCGTCGTCGCGGTGATCACGCCGTGGAACGACCCGTACCCCGCCGCCGCCGGGTTGCTCGCCGCGGCGCTCGTCACCGGCAACGCGGTCGTGCACAAGCCGTCCGAGCGCAGCGACGCGCCCGGGGTCCGCCTGGCCGAGCTCGTGGCCGCGGCCCTCCCAGCGGACGTGCTGCGCGTCGTGAGCGGGGACGGCCGGACGGGCGAGGCGCTCGTCGCGCACGACGGCGTCGCCCTCGTCGCGCACGTCGGGTCGACGGCCGCGGGGCGCCGGATCGCGGCCGTCGCCGGGGCGCGCGGCGCGAAGGTGCTGCTCGAGAACGGCGGCAAGGACCCGCTCGTGGTCGACGCGGGCGTGGACCCCGTCCTCGCCGCGCGCCAGATCGCGACGGGCGCGTTCACGAACGGCGGGCAGCTCTGCACCGCGGTCGAGCGCGCCTACGTGGTCGAGGAGGTCGCGGACGCGGTCGTCGCCGAGCTCGCGCGCCTCGCGGACGAGGTCGTGGTGGGCGACCCGGGCGACGACGCCACGACGATGGGGCCGCTCGTCGACGACGAGCAGCTCGCCGTCGTCGAGGAGCACGTGAGCGGGGCGCTCGCGGCGGGCGCGGAGCTCGTCACCGGCGCGCGACGGCTCGACCGGCCGGGGTCGTACTACGCGCCGACCGTGCTCGACCGGTGCCCGGACGACGTCGACCTGCTGACCGCCGAGACGTTCGGGCCCGTCGCGCCGGTCGTGCGCGTGGCGGACTTCGACGAGGGCCTGCGCCGCGCGTCCGCGTCGGCCTACGGCCTCGCGGCGACCGTGCTCACGCCGTCGCTCGACCACGCGCTGCGCGCGGCGGACGTGCTCGACGTCGGCACGGTCAAGGTCAACGCGGTGTTCGGTGGCGCGCCGGGCGGCTCGGCCGACCCGCGCCGCGGCAGCGGCGGGGGAGCGGGGTACGGGCCGGACCTGCTCGACGAGCTCACGGTGCGCAAGTCGGTCCACCTCGAAGGGCTGGGCACGCCGTGAGCGACGCCGCGAGCGCGACGCTCACGTTCGGCGGCACGGCGACGGCGCTCCTGCGGTTCGGGCGCTTCACCGTGCTCACCGACCCGAACTTCCTGCACCGCGGCCAGTGGGCGTACCTCGGCAAGGGGCTCGCGTCGCGGCGGCGCACCGAGCCGGCGTTCGGGCCGACCGGGCTGCCGCCGCTCGACGCGGTCGTCCTGTCGCACCTGCACGGCGACCACTTCGACCGCGTCGCGCGGCGCGGCCTGACCCGCCAGGTCCCGCTCCTCACCACGCCGTCCGCGGCGCGGCGCCTCGCGCGTCACCACTTCGCGACGGTGGGCATGCCGACCGGCACGGTCGAGACCTTCCGGTCGGGCAAGGAGACCCTCGACGTGGAGTCGGTCCCGGCGATCCACGCGCGGGGCGCCCTGCGCGCGCTCCTGCCGGAGGTCATGGGCACGGTCTACACGCACCGCGTCGACGGACGGCGCCAGACCCAGGTCTACGTCACGGGCGACACGCTCACCGGGGACCACGTCGACGTCGTCGCGCGCGCGTTCCCGCACCTCGACTCGGTCGTCGCGCACCTCGGCGGCACGCGCATCCTCGGCCGGACGGTGACGATGGACGACGTCCAGGGGGCCGACCTGGTGCGGCGCGTCGGGGTGCCGCTCGTGGTGCCGGTCCACCACGACGACTACGGGGTCTTCCGCAGCCCCCTGCGCGACTTCCTCGCGCGCTCGCCCGAGCTCCCGGGGGTCGAGCTGCGCCCCGTCGCGCGAGGCGCGACCGTCAGCCTCCGCATTGACTGACCGACTTCCAAGGATTCGCCGGCGCAAGAAATGTCGATGAGTATCGACTTTTGACTTGGCACGGACGAAAGTCCCCCGTAGGGTCGGTCCCAGTGCGACGGCGGGGCATCGCACCCTCCGTCGCACCGGGCCTCCCGAGGCCCGCCCATCCGAGCCGACCGATCAGCGGTGATCGTCGTGCAGCGGCATCGCGAGCGTCGATGCGCAGCACTGCTGGACCGGGGATCACCGTCTACTCGTTACGCGTCAAGGAGGACGTTGTGCACAGACGACCAACCACGAGCCGTCGCAGGCTCGCCCGAGGTGTCGCCGCGGTCCTGTCCGCGGCAGTGCTGGTACCGCTGTCGATCAGCGCAGCCGGCGCGCACCCCGGGCACGAGGAAGCGACACCGGCCGCCGACGAGGCGACCGACTGGGACAGCTACGAGAAGGTGCTGCTCAGCAAGAACACCGGCGAGCCGATCGACCTCGCCGTCCTGCCCGACTCCCGGGTCCTGCACACCGCGCGCGACGGCGTCGTGCGCCTCACCGACTCCGCGACGGGCCTGACCACCCAGATCGCGGACCTCGACGTCTACTCCAACTCCGAGGACGGGCTCCAGGGCATCTCGCTCGACCCCGACTTCGAGGAGAACCACTTCCTGTACATGGTCTACGCGCCCCGCGTGATGGAGGGCACGTCGCCCTCCGGCGTGGAGTACCCGGAGACGACCCCGACGGGGAGCGCGCCGAACTCGCTGCCGGCCGGCGAGGACGAGAGCTACTGGGACCGGTGGCTCGGGTACAACCAGCTGTCGCGGTTCACGTGGGACCCCGCGACCGACGCCATCGACCTCTCCACCGAGCGCGAGATCCTCAAGGTCGACGCGCAGCGCGGGCAGTGCTGCCACGTCGGCGCGGACATGGCCTGGGACGACGAGGGGAACCTGTTCCTCTCCACCGGTGACAACACCCCGGCCAGCACGCCGGGTGCGAACGGCTACGCGCCGAACAACAACGCCCCGGGCATGAACCCCGGCTTCGACGACCGTCGTGGTGCCGGCAGCACCAACGACCTGCGCGGCAAGATCCTGCGGATCAACCCGATCGAGGACCTCGCGGCCGACACCGAGGTGGGTCCGGGGAGCACGTACACCATCCCCGAGGGCAACCTCTTCGACGACCCGCAGTACGACGACGTCCAGGACCTCGTGCGGAACGAGACCTACGTCATGGGCCTGCGCAACCCGTTCCGGATCGACTACGACGTCGAGTCCGGCGCGCTCGTGTGGGGCGACTACGGCCCCGACGCGGCCGCCGCGGACCCGAACCGCGGCCCGATGGGCTACGTCGAGTGGCAGCTCACGACCGAGCCGATGAACGGCGGCTGGCCCTACTGCCACGGTCCCAACGCGAACTACAACGAGTGGGACTACGCGACGTCGACGCCGGGCGAGTTCTTCGACTGCGAGGCGGGCGCCGAGAACAACTCGACGTGGAACACCGGCCTGGACGTCCTGCCGCCGGCCACCGCGCCGCAGGTCTACTACGGCGACAAGGCCGGAGACCAGCCCGAGCTGCTCGACCCGCTGGCGGAGTGGGGCGGCACCGGTCAGGCCCCGATGGGCGGCCCGATCTACCGCTTCGACGAGAACCTCGACTCGGACGTCAAGTTCCCCGAGTACTGGGACGGGCACCCGCTCATGGCGGAGTTCTCGCAGGACTACGTCGCGGCGTTCACGCTGGACGAGCTGACCTCGGACGGCGAGGTCACGGCGGTCGAGGACTTCCTGCCCAACACCCACCTGGAGTCGGTCAACCAGCCGATCTGGGACAACGTCATGGACATGGAGTTCGGTCCGGACGGCGCCCTGTACGTGCTGGAGTACGGTGACGGCTTCTTCCGCCAGAACCCGGACGCCGGCCTGTACAAGGTCGTCTACGGGTCGTCGAACACCCACCCGCGGGCCTTCATCTCGGCCGACCCGGTCTCGGGCAGCACCGCCCCGCTCGAGGTGACCTTCGACGCGTCGGCCTCCACCGACGCCGAGACCCCGGCCGGCGAGCTCGTCTACGACTGGGACTTCGACTCCGACGGCGTCTACGACGCCCAGGGCGTGAGCGTCACGCACACGTTCACCGAGCTCGGCCAGTACAACGTGCAGCTGCGCGTCACCGACGCGGGCGGCAACTTCGGCCTGGCGATCCAGCAGATCACGGTCGGCAACACCGCTCCCGTCATCACCCTGGACCAGCCGGACGGCGCCATCTTCAACTGGGGCGACGCCGTCCCGTACACGGTCTCGGTCGAGGACGCCGAGGACGGCGACCAGCCGACGTGCCGCAACATCCAGTACACGTTCGGTCTCGGCCACAACACGCACGCGCACCCCGAGGTGAGCGGTCGGGCCGCGGACACGGAGGCCGGCTGCGGCTTCACGATCCAGACCAGCGAGAACGCCGTCGAGCACGGTGAGGGCGAGAAGATCTTCGGCACCCTCGTCGTGACGTACACGGACCAGGCGCAGGGCAGCGTCCCGGCCATCCGGGGCGAGGCCACGCACATCCTCAAGCCCGAGGAGCAGCAGGCTGAGTGGTACGACGCGGCCGAGGGCATCGAGGTCGTGCCGGGCACGGACGCCGACGCCGGGTACTACGTGTCGTCCCTCGACGCGGGCGACTCCTTCTCCTACTCGCCCATCAGCCTCGTCCACGCCCCGAGCGGTGAGCCCATCACCGAGGTCACCGTGCGCGGACGCGGCGAGGGCACCGTCTCCCTGGGGTGGGAGGGCGCCGACGGCGAGAGCACGCAGGCGCTCGCCGACCTCGAGTTCTCGGGCGACGCCTGGCAGGAGGTCACGCAGACGCTGACGGACGTGCCGGAGGGCTCCGGCTCGGTCGTCGTCACCAGCACCGGCGGGGTCGACGTCGACAACCTGCTCTTCACCGTCGGCGACGGGACGGGCGAGCCGGTCACCGTGCCGGTGGACCAGGTCTCGATCCAGATGTTCTCGCTCATCCCGTGGGTGAACGAGGTCGGCCTGGAGGCCGTCCTGGAGCGCCTCAGCGAGATCGGGCTCAAGAACATCGAGCCGTTCGGCGGCAACTTCGCGGGCTACACGGCCGAGGAGTTCCGGGCGCTCGCCGACTCGTACGGCCTCAGCGTGAAGTCGTCGCACTACAACGTGGACGAGGCGACGTTCGACGCGACGCTGGACTACGTCACGACGCTGGGCCAGGAGTACGTGGGCTCGGGTGGCTTCCCCTCGCCGGGGATCGGCACCTACGAGAACACGCTCGCCACGGCCGAGGCCATGAACCGGCTGGGTCAGCGCACCGTCGACGCGGGGCTCGAGAAGTTCTTCGGGCACAACCACGACGGCGAGTTCCGCACGACGTACGAGCACGAGGGCGAGACGCTCTCCGCCTGGGAGATCCTGGTCCGCGAGACCGACCCGGAGCTCGTCACGTTCCAGCTGGACGTGGCGTGGGCGGCGCACGCGGGCGTCGACGTCCCGGCGCTCATCGAGGAGTACGGCGACCGGATCGAGCTCCTGCACGTCAAGGACGCGACCGGTCTGAACGCGGGCGGCCGCCCGACGTTCACCAACCTCGGCGAGGGTGAGGTCCCGCTCCAGGAGATCCTCACCGCCGCGCAGGAGGCCGGCGTCGCGTACTACGTCATGGAGTGGGACATGGCTCCGGACGGCGAGGACTTCGCGGCCACGGGCTTCGAGTACCTCACCGGCCTCCCGGCCGGCGAGCCGGCGCCCGACGTCACGGTGACCGCTCAGGCGCGCTGCCTCGCGGGCAACGCGTACGTGGCGGTCCGCGTCCTCAACGAGGACGAGGTCCCGCTGACGGTCACGCTGGAGACGCCGTACGGCAGCAAGACCTTCGAGAACGTGGCCCCGGGCACGAACGCCTACCAGTCGTTCAACGCGCGGGCCGACGAGGTCCAGGCCGGCACGGCGACGGTCTCCGTGACGGACGCCGAGGGGAGGGCCGGCACGGTGACGGCCGAGTACGACGCGCTGTCGTGCGGCTGACGCCACCGACGCAGGTCTGACGCAGGTCTGACGCACGGCTGAGGCCGGGTGAGGCGGACGTCCGACGCCGCCTCACCCGGCCTCTCGCCGGCTCCGCACGGACGACGGCCCGGGAGACGAGATCTCGTCTCCCGGGCCGTCGCGGTGCGTCGGGCCTCAGCCCTCCTTGACCTGGTCGCGGACGTCGGCCGCGGCCTCCTTGCCGTGCTGGCCCACGGACTGCGCCGCGTCCTTCGCGGCGTCGCGGACGGCCTCCGCGCCCTCCTTCGCGGGCTCCTTGAGGTCCTGCACGACCTCCTGCGCCGTGGACTTCACGTCCTCGACGAGCGGGGCCGCCTTCTCCTTGACCCCGACGGCGGCACGCTGCTCGGTGCGGGTCGAGGGGAGGAGCGAGGCGACGACGAGGCCGACGCCGAACGCGACGAGGCCCACCGCGAGCGGGTTGCCCTGCGTCTGCTCGCGGACCGCGCGCGGCGCGGAGCCGACGGTCTCGGCGACCGACGACGCAGTGCTGCGCGCGGAGTCGGCGACCGACGACGCCGCCTCGCGGCCGCGCTCGGCGACGCCGTGCGACGAGTCGCGCGCCGAGTCCACCGTGTCGTGCGCGGTGCCCATGACCCGGTCCTTGACGCTCGTCACGCCGGTCCGCACGCGGTCGACCTGGCGTCGTGCGACGTTGCCGGGCTTGACCTTCTCCCCGAGCGCGTCGACGTCCCGGCTCAGCTCGGTGCGCGTGCGCTCGATGTCCGCCCGGATCTCCTCCGGATCGCTGGTGCTCATGAGTTCTTCTCCTCGTGTCCTCGGACGGCGTTCGGGATCTTCTTCAGGGTGTCCGTCGTCTCGGGCATGCCCTCGACCGTGCGCAGCTCCTTGCGTCCGCGGGCCGCGAGGACCGCGGCGACGATCGCCCAGATCGCGGCGACGACGAGCGCCGACCACCCGCGGCCCATGACGGCGCCGAGCGCCCACCACAGCGCGACGGAGAGGAAGAGCAGGACCATGTGGCCCGCCACCCCGGCGCCGGCGAGCATGCCGGCGCCCTTCCCGGCGCGCTGCGCCGACTGCTTGGCCTCGGCCTTCGCGAGCTCGACCTCCTGCCGCAGGAGGGTGGACAGGTCACGGCTCACCTCGGCGACGAGCTCGCCGAGGCTCTGCTGCTCGTCGGTTCCCGTCGGGCCGGCCGTGCCCGCGGCGGTCGCCGGGTCGGGCCCGCTGCCCGCCGTGTGCCGGGCGCTGGGCGCCGCGGCGAACGGGTCAGGGGTGTACGACATCGGGGCCACCTCCCGGTCGGGCGGCGCCCGTGCCGGGCGTCGTCGGCGGGAACGTCGGCGGCGTCGGGTCCCCCTCCGCCGAGGTCGCGACGTCCGGGTCCTGGGCGAGCCGGTCGTTCGCGAGGCCCGGGTACGCCCCGGCGGTCCCGATGTCGGGCTCGCCACGCGTCCCGGTCGTCCCGCCCGTGCCGACCCCGCCCGTGCCGGTCGTGCCCGTCGAACCGCCCAGGCCCGTGGTGCCGGTCGACCCCGCGGTCCCGGTGAGGCCCGTGGTGCCGGTCGTGCCGGCGATCCCGGCGCTGCCGGTCGACGTCCCGACCGGGGCGGCGTGCGCGCCGCGCGTCCCCGTCGTGCCGACGCCGGTCGCGTCGTCCGCGCGGTCCGCGCCGGTGTCCGGAGCGTCCTTCATGCCACGCACGAGCCGCCCGACCAGCAGGCCCGCGCCGGCGGCGAGGAGGAGGAACGTGCCCGGACGACGCCGGGCGAAGCTCTCGACCTCGTGCAGCACGGACGAGGGCTCGCGGTCCTCGAACCACTGCGCCACCTGCCCGGTGGCGTCCCCGGCACGTCGGACCAGGTCGGTCGCGTAGCCGGGGTCCTCGGTGCCGTCCGCCATCTGGCGGAGCTCGTCACCGAGGGTGCGGAGCCCGCCCGCGAGGCGCTCCTGCTGCGTGCGCGCCTGGTCGGTGAGCTCCGTGCGGGTCTGGTCGACCAGACCGCGTGCGCGGTCCTTCGCCTCGTGCGCGACGTCGCGCGCCTTCTCCTTCGCGTCCTGCGCGACGTCGCGGCCCGCGTCGCCCACGTGGGACGCGGCATCGCTCGCGCGCTCCTTCACCCCGGTCGCGGCGCTGCCGCTCTCTCCGGTTCCCTGCGACGTCCCGACACCCGGCGAACCGGGCCCCGAGCCGTACGGCACGTTCGTCTCGCTCATGGTCGGACTCCCGTCGTCGTCGCCGCGCTGGTGCGGCGTGACTGGCGACGGAGCGCAGGCCGTGCCGGGCTCTCGCTCCGCCGGTACGGCCACTTCCTGGACCACTTCTCACGGTAGGTCGTGGTCGCGCGCACACAACCGGAGAGCACCCCGAGCCCGCGGTTGCGAGCGCACGCACCCTTGCGACGGTGGGAGTGGTCGAGCAGCCGGCCGCCACCGTGCCGGGCGCCGCCCGGCAGCACGGCGCCCCCGGGCGCAGGAGGTTTGCGATCATGGCCACAGGAGAGACCGGGTTCGACGACGTCACGTTCGACCTCATCTCGGTGCAGTACCACTCGCTCAAGGCCGGGCACGACTACGGCCAGTACGTGCGCGACGCACGCAACGCGGGCAAGGAGGAGATCGCCACCTTCTTCGAGAAGGTCATGGCGGAGGACTCCGAGCGGGCCCAGCAGTGCCACCGCTTCCTCGCGGAGCTCACGCAGCACGGCACGTCCGCCACGTCGCCGCAGGGCTCCCAGCAGGGCTGACGCGGCGATCGGGGGACCGCGAGCAGCGTCTCGGCTCGCGAGCGGAGCCGACCGTGGGGAGCATGGCGGTGGTGTCGAGCAGGGGCGCCGTCCGCGCGAGCGCGAGGAGCCCCAGCATGACCTCCACCGCCGTCCCCGCCCAGGTCCCGGACGCCGCACCGGCGTCCCCGACCGCCCCGGCAGCGGGCGAGCCCGTGCCCGGCGCCTCGATGGCGCCGGGCACGGGTCGGCTGCCCCTGCCGCGACCGCGCGGCCCGCTGACCGCGGCGCTCCTGGGGGTGCTCGTCGACGGCCCGCCCGGGGCCGACGCGGCCGAGAGGCTGCGCCCCGTCCAGGACGCCGTCGACCCCGCGCTGGACGAGGCCGACGGGCGCGTCCTGCGCGACGACGACGTCCAGCTCGCGCTCGCGGTCCTCTACGAGCTGCACTACCGCGGGGTGCACGGCGTCGACGACGCGTGGGAGTGGGAGCCGGCGCTGCTCGCCGTCCGCGCGAGGCTCGAGGCCCCGTTCGAGGCCGCGGTGCGCGAGCGCGCGGGCCGGCCCGCCTGCGCGGAGACGGACGCCGCGGGCGTGGCGCGGCGGCTCTTCGAGCTCGCCGCCGAGGACGACGGCCCGAGCCTGTCGCGCTACGTCGCCAAGCGCGCGGACGCCGAGCAGGCGCGCGAGCTCCTGGCGCTCAAGTCGCTCTACCAGCTCAAGGAGGCCGACCCCCACACGTGGGCCGTTCCCCGGCTCGCCGGGACGCCCAAGGCCGCGCTCGTGGAGATCCAGGCCGACGAGTACGGCGGCGGGCGACCCGGCCGGATGCACGCGGAGCTCTTCGCGCGCGCGATGCGCGGTGTGGGGCTCGACGACACCTACGGGCGCTACGTCGACGCCGTGCCCGCGGTGGTCCTCGCGGCGGTCAACACCATGTCGCTGTTCGGCCTGCACCGCCGGCTGCGGGGCGCGATCGTCGGGCACCTCGCCGCGTTCGAGATGACGTCGTCGGTGCCGAGCCGGCTGTACGGCAACGGGTTCCGGCGCCTGGGCCACGACGCGGACACGACCTGGTACTTCGACGAGCACGTCGAGGCGGACGCGGTCCACGAGCAGATCGCGGCGCGCGACCTCGCCGGCCGCCTCGTCGAGCAGGAGCCCGCGCTGCGTGACGACGTCCTGCTGGGTGCGGCAGCGTGCCTCGCCGTCGAGGGCGACGTCGCCGCGCACGCGCTCGAGCGCTGGCAGGCGGGGGAGTCGGCGCTGCGGGCGCCGCTCGAGCCCGTCACGGTGAGCCCGGCGCCGGGGGAACCCGCGGAGGACGGTGACCGTCCGCGTGCCTGACGTGACCTACGTGCTCCCGCTGCGCCGCGACCGGTTCGACGAGCGCGCGACGGCCGAGCTGTCCCGGTACCTGGCGGACCTCCCGGGCCGCGCGGAGGTCGTCGTGGCCGACGGCTCGCCCGCCCCGGTGCGTGCGCGCCACGCCGCGTCGTGGCCCGACGCCACCCGGACGGTCGCCGTGCCCGTGCCGCCGCCGGGGTGCAACGGCAAGGTCGTCGGCGTGCTCGCCGCGCTGGCCACGGTGTCCACCGCGCACGTCGTCCTCGCGGACGACGACGTGCGGTGGGACCCCGCGACCCTCGACCGGGCGCTCGCGGCGCTCGACGACGCCGACGTCGTCGTGCCGCAGAACGTGTTCGACCCGGCGCCGTGGCACGCGCGCTGGGACACCGCGCGCTCGCTCGTGAACCGGGCGCTCGGCCACGACTGGGCGGGCACGGTCGTGCTGCGACGCGACGCGCTGGGCCCCGAGGGGTACGACGCCCGGGTGCTGTTCGAGAACCTCGAGCTCGAGCGCACGGCGCGTGCCCGCGGCGGACGGGTCGTGCACCGGCCCGACCTCTTCGTGGACCGTCGGCCGCCGGCGGTCCGCACCTTCCTGGAGCAGCGCGTGCGGCAGGCGTACGACTCGTCCGCCCAGCCCGCGCGGCTCGCCGGGGAGCTCGCGCTCGTCCCGGTCCTCGCCGCGTGCGCGGCCGGGGCGACGCGCTCCGACGGCGCCCGGCGCGCGGCGTGGACGGCCGTGGTCGTCCTCGTGCTCGGGAGCGCGGTCCTCCTCGCCGAGGTGGGGCGGCGCACCGCGGGAGGAGCCGCCGTCTGGCCCCCGACGGCCGCCCTGTGGGCGCCCGCGTGGCTGCTGGAGCGCGCGGTGTGCGCGTGGGTCGCCCTCGGGTGGCGGCTGCGCGGGGGAGTTCCCTACCGCGGGACGCGGATCCGCTGCGCCGCCCACTCGCTGGCGGAGCTGCGCGGTGCCACCGGGGAGGGGCTGCGGTGACGGGGGAGCCGCGCGTCCGCGCCGAGGAGGTCGTCGTGACGGCCTGCCCCGACGGCCCGCTGCTCGTCCGCGGCCCCGCCCGCCTCGTCGACCAGGAGGGGAACGAGATCGAGCGGCACCGCGCGACCGTCGCGCTGTGCCGGTGCGGCGGCACGGCGATCCCGCCGTGGTGCGACGGGACGCACAAGGTCAACGGCTACCGCAGCGGGGACGACGACGGACGCTCCACGGCGAGCGAGGCGGGGACCGGCGCGTAGAACCAGCCGTGGAACGCGGCCCGGGCCGGCTGCGGCAGCACGCGCGCAGCCGCCAGCATCACGCCGCCCTGGACGCCCGTCACCACCTCGGGCCGACCGTGGAGGAGCGCGTCCACCGCGCGCCGCGCCGCGGCCGCGGGCCGGGGCTTGGGCAGGCGGCCGACGTGGGTGCGCTCCATCCCCGCCTCGCGGAAGAACGGCGTGCGCGTCGGGCCCGGCAGGAGCGCCGTGACCGTGACGCCCGTCCCGGCGAGCTCGCCCCGCAGCGACCACGCGAACGAGCGCAGGAACGCCTTCGAGGCGGCGTAGCCCGCGAAGTGCGGGGCGGGCATCTCACCGGCGACGGACGACGTGACGAGGATCCGGCCGCGACCTTCCGCCAGGAGGTCCGGCAGCATCAGGTGGGTCAGGTGCGCCACCGAGCGCACGTTGAGGTCGAGGAGGCGCAGCTGGTCCTCGAGCGGGGTGCGCGCGAAGGCGCCGTGCACGCCGACCCCCGCGTTGAGGACGAGGGTCGAGACGCCGAGCTCGCGCGCGCGCCGGGCGGTCGCCTCGACCCCGCGGGGCGTCGCCAGGTCGACCGTGAGCCCCTCGTGCGCGCCGCCGTGCGCGGAGAGATCGTGCACGGTGGGCTCGACGTCGCGGTCCGCGACCACGAGCACGTCGTTCCCCCGGCGCGCGAGCTCGACGGCGAGCGCGCGCCCGATCCCGCTCGTCGCGCCGGTCACGAGGGCGGCACCGCGGTCCGCCGGCGGCCGCGCGGGTCGTGCGGCGGTCACGGCAGGTCCGGGGCGTCGTCGTCGCCGAGCGCGACCTCCGCGGGCGGCTCCCGCAGCGCCTGGGCGAGGTGCCCGCCCAGGAACGCGCTCGCGCCCGCGACGGCGTAGCCGAGCATCGAGACCGCGACCCCGGACCGGTGCCGCCCGCCGCGGCGCAGGAGCCACGACGTCCCGTAGAGCAGCGAGACGCCCGTGTTGAGCGCCGCGTGCACGGCGCCGACGCGGCGGGCGCGCCGGTCGACGTCGAGGTAGTCGGCGAGCCCGGTGAGGGCGGTCGGCGCGACGGCCAGCACACCGAGCCCGACGAGCCGTTGCGCCGCCGGGGCGCTCCGTTCGCCGCCGACGAGGTCGAGCACGGCCGCGCTGGTCCACAGGCCGACCGGGACGTCGGTCAGGGTCGCGTGGAGCGCGTGGCCCAGCGAGCGGCCGTGCAGCTCCTCGCGCAGGCGGCCGTGGGAGGGGACGACGGCGAGAGCGACGCCACGGACGGTGCTCGAGAGGTCGTCGAGCGCGGTCGCGTCCTCGAGCCGCCGTGCGAGGCGCAGGAGGACGGGGGAGTCCGCGTCGTGGGTGGCGGTGCTGCGGGGGTCGGACATGGGCGCTCCTCGGGGTCGTCGCGCTCCCGTTCTCGAAGCCCTGCCTCGACCGTAGGCACGATCGCCCACGCTCGCGCGCGAGCGCACGACGCCCCATGACGCACGTCGCCCTCGTCCTGGCGGGCCGGGACGAGGGCGATCGCCGCGGGGCAGGCGTGCGGCGGACTTCTTCACCGGCTGCCGTGCGACGGGCACCACGCTAGGGTCTCGGGCCGCCTGCCGCGCTCCGACGGCGGGTGAACTTCCGAGCGGCACGCGAACCGGCTCGCCCTGCGCTCCGGGCCCGCGCGGGCTAGGGTCGTCGCTCCGGGTCAGGACGTGGCTCGCGACCGTCTCGTCGACGAGGCAGACACCCATGAGCACCGACCACGACCAGGACGGCGTCCGCGCGCTGCCGGACGACCGCCCCCTCGGCGAGTACCGCTACGACGTCGTGCGCGAGGAGTGGTGGTGGTCCCCGCGCATGTTCGCGCTCCACGGGTTCGCCCCGGGCGAGGTCGTGCCGACGACGGCCCTCGCGCTCGCGCACAAGCACCCCGACGACCTCGCCCGCGCGACGCAGGTGTTCGAGGCGGCGAGGACCGGCGGCACGCCGTTCTCCCTGCCGCACCGGATCGTCTCCGCGAGCGGGAGCGAGCGCACCGTCGTCGCCACCGGTGAGGTGCGCCGTGACCCGGCGACGGGCGCGGTCGTGGAGCTCTGCGGTTGGGCGGCAGACGTCACCGCGTACGTCGGCAGCCGCGCGGCGGAGGAGGCCGGCGTGCAGATCCGTGCCGCGGCGCAGACCCGCGGCACGATCGAGCAGGCCAAGGGCATGATCATGCTCGCCGTCGGGGTGGGTGCCGACGAGGCGTTCGCGCTGCTGCGCCGCACCTCGAACGACCGCAACGTCCCCGTGCGCGCGCTCGCGCAGCTCGTCGTCCGCGCGGGGGAGGACTCGCCTGCCGACGCGCGGGCCGCGATCGTCGCGGTCCTGCGCCGCCCGACGCCTGGCGCACGGGTCGCCTGAGCGACGGCCGACCGGGGGAGCGGCGCCTCCCCAGATGCGACCGGGCCGGGGCCGCTCCACGCTGGAGGGACGCTCGACGCGTCGAGAACGGGGCGCGTGCCGTGGTCCTCCCGCGCACGCTGTGCGGAGAGGGCCGACCTCCGCGAGGGAGAGACCATGTTCTTCCACCGTCAAGAGCTCCAGCACCAGGCCACTCCGGACCGCCCGGACGCCGTCTACGCCCGCAAGCTCCAGGAGGTGCTGGGCGGGCAGTACGGCGAGATCACCGTCGCGATGCAGTACGGCTTCCAGTCCTGGAACGCCCACCTCCCCGGCAAGTACCGCGACCTGCTCTACGGCATCGGCGCCGAGGAGTTCGGGCACGTCGAGATGCTGGCGACGATGATCGCGCAGCTCCTGGAGAAGGCGCCCGTCGGCCTGGTCGAGGGCGCCGTGCAGGACGACCCGACCGTGGCAGCGATCGTCGGCGGGACGGACCCGCAGCAGGCGATCGTGGCGGGCGCGGGCGCCCGCCCGGTCGACTCGAACGGGAACCCGTGGTCGGCGGGCTACGTCACCGCGAGCGGCAACCTGCTCGCCGACTTCACGGCGAACGCGAACGCCGAGATGCAGGGCCGGCTCCAGGTCGCCCGGCTCTACCACATGACCGACGACGCGGGCGTCAAGGACCTCCTCGCGTTCCTGCTCGCGCGCGACACCATGCACCAGAACCAGTGGCTCGCCGCCGCGCAGGAGCTGCGCGACGAGGGTGTCGAGGAGCTGCCCGTGCCCAGCACGTTCCCGCTCTCGAAGGAGGACCGCGACGTGGCGTACCAGTACATCAACTTCTCCGACGGCGAGCACGCGTCCGAGGGACGCTGGGCGAGCGGCCCGACCCCGGACGGCAAGGGCGAGTTCACGTACGTCGCCGAGCCTCCGGCGGGCGTGCCGATGCCGCCGCCCACGACACCCGACGAGCGGTTCCACGGCACGACGGGCAAGCCGTCGACGCTCGAGAAGGCCAAGGGTGCCGTCAAGGACGCCCTGCACAAGGACTGAGAGGAGTCCGTCATGACCGCCGCATCCGCGCCCCGGAGCGTCGCGCGGGAGCGCCCCGCGCGGGGCGCCCACCAGTACCTGGCTCTCGTCATCGGTGTCGTCTACCTGCTCGTGGGCGTCGTCGGGTTCGCGATCACGGGCTTCGACGGGTGGACCGTGCACGACCACTCGCAGACGCTCCTCGTCTTCGCGATCAACCCCCTGCACAACGTGGTCCATCTCGTCGTCGGCCTGCTCGGCGTGCTCCTCTGGAGCCGGTCGGCCAGCGCCCGCACGTATGGCTGGATCCTCGCGATCGGCTACGGGGCCGCGTTCGTCTACGGGTTGATCGTGGTCAACAACGCCGAGGCCAACTTTCTCAACATCAACGGCGCGGACAACGTGCTGCACGCGGTGAGCGCGGCCGCCGGCCTCGCGATCGCCCTGTGGCCCGCGCGTCACGAGACCGGCCCGGCGGCGCCGACCGCCCGGACGGGCGCATGACCGACACGCCGGTCGATCTCACGGCGAATGAGACCGGGCGCGTCCTGCGGGACGTGCTCGGTCCGCTCGTCGCGCAGGGCGCCATCGTGCGCCGACCCCGCGCGACCGCGTGGGCGGAGCGGCGTCAGGTGGACCGCACGGCCCGCCGTCTGCTGGACCGTCTGCGCGCCCGGTACCACGGGGCGCCGCTCGTGGTCCGGCTCGGTGCACGTCGGCTCGTCCTGGCCACCCGGCCCGAGCACGTCGAGCGGATCCTCGCCGGGTCGCCCGAGCCGTTCACCCCGGCCTCGTGGGAGAAGCGGGGCGCGCTCGCGCACTTCCAGCCCGACGGCGTCCTCATCTCCCCGCTCGACGCGCGACGCGAGCGACGCCCGTACAACGAGGCGGTGCTCGACATGTCCGAGCCCGTGCACCACGACGGCGGCGCGCTCCTGGCCGCGGTCGAGCGGGAGACGCGCGACCTCGTCGCCGCCGTCGAGGCGTCCGGACGGCTCGACTGGGACTCGTTCGCCGCGTCCTGGTGGCGCGTGGTGCGGACGGTGGTCCTCGGCCGCGCCGCCCGGGGCGACGAGCGGCTCGTCGCGATGCTCGACGCGCTGCGGCGAGACGGGAACTGGTCCTGGTTCCGGCCGCGCCGCCCGTGGCTCCGGGCGGCCCTGGAACGACGGATCGCCGAGCACGTCGCCGTGGCCGAGCCGGGGACGCTCGCCGCGCGCGGTCGCGACGCGGGCGGTGCGGACGCGGTGCGTGGGCAGATCCCGCACTGGCTCTTCGCGTTCGACGCCGCGGGCGCCGCGACCTTCCGTGCGCTGGCCGTGGCCTCGGCGCGGCCCGCCGTGCGCGAGCGGCTGCTCGCGGAGCGGGCGGCCGCGGGGACCGGTCCGGCCGTGCTGCCGTTCGCGCGCGGGTGCGTCCTGGAGTCGGTCCGGCTCTGGCCGACGACGCTCGCGATCCTGCGCGACGCGACGTCGCCGGTGCGCTGGGGCGCGCGCGTCTTCCCGGCGGGGACCGGGTTCGTCGTGCTGAGCGCCTACGTCCACCGGGACGCGGACCGTCTCCCGTTCGCCGACGCGTTCACGCCCGAGGCGTGGCTCGACGGCCGGGCCGACGCCGACTGGGGGCTCGTCCCCTTCAGCGGCGGCCCCGTGTCGTGCCCGGGCCGCAACGTCGTGCTCCTGCTGGCGTCGCACACGCTCGCGCGCCTCTCGCGCCTCGACCTCGCCGTCGGGCGGGGCCGCTACCTCGCGCAGGACCCGCTCCCGCCGACGATGGACCACCTGGGCCTGCGGTTCGGGCTGCGCGGCGAGACTGCTCGGAGCGACGCCGAGCTGCCTGCCTCCGCAGCGGCGTAGGCGGTCGCACGACGAAGGCCCGGGTGCGCCGCACCCGGGCCCTCGTCCTGTCGTGCGTCAGGAGTCGCCGGACGCCTCTCCGCCGGTGCGCGGGTTGACGTTCCCGGGCTCGGCGTCGGGGTCGGTGTCGTCGTCCGACCCCGAGCCGCTCGCCTGGCGCCCCTCGCGAGGGTTGAGCGACCGGGGGTCGGCGTCGGGGTCCTCGGCGGGGTCGTAGCCGCGCTCGTCGTTCTCGCTCATGTCGGCCTCCTCGGTCGGTGCTCGATGCTCGGACCGCGCCCGGGCGGCGCGGTCCTGCCACCGTCGCACGGCGCCGCGACGCTCGCAGGCCCCCGGGGTGCCTGCACCGCCGGGCGCTCGTAACCTGGCGGGGACGGAGGCGGTCCCGGGTGGGCGGACGCCGTCACGGCGAGTCGAGAAAGGGGCCGACCGGCACGCAGCCACGCTTGTCAGGAGGTCCCGATGTCCCAGGAGACGAGCGCGCTCGACGCCTTGCCCCGCCTGCGGAGCCTGGCGGAGGTCGCCGAGCTCGTCGCGGTCGTGCACCCCCTCTACGTGCGGTTCAGCGGCGGACCCGACCAGGACCGGTCGACCGTGAGCCGCGACCACGAGAGCGGCTGCCTGCTGCCGGGCCTGAGCGTCAACCCGATGAACCCCGAGCCGTGGTGGGACCGCCCCGTCGAGCACTGGGTCGCGCGCCAGCTCTGCCAGTACGCCCACCTCATGACGCCCGAGCGCTTCCCGTGGCTGCTCACGGGTGAGGTCGCGGGCCGCGGGCCCGACTGCGAGCCGCTCCTCGTGGACGTCGTGCCGGCGGCGTCGATCGACCCGCGGGTGGTCGACGAGGCGGGCCGGCTCTACCGGGAGGCGTTCGACGCCGGCGACGACGGGACGTGAGCCGTCGCCCGCGCCTGGTCACGTGGTGGGTGCGGCGCCGGGTACGAAGACCGCGCGCACGCAACCGTCGGCCTTCCGCTTGAACAGGTCGTACCCACGCGGTCCGTCCTCGAGCGACATGACGTGGGTGCCGAGGTGCTCGGTGACGAGCTCGTCCCGCGCCATGAGGTCCAGCAGGCCGGGGATGTACCGCTGGCCGTGCATCTGCGCGGAGCGCAGCGTCAGGCCCTTGTTCATGAGAGCGCCCAGGGGAAAGCCGTCGGTGAGGGCCGCGAAGACGCCGAGCACGACGACGGTCCCACCCTTGCGGCAGTGGTAGATCGCGCGGCGTACCGCCGAGGGCCGGTCCGTCTGGAGGCGCAGCTGCTGCTTGACGCGGTCGACGACGTCCTCGACCGGACCGCCGCTCGCCTCCATGCCGACGGCTTCGATGCACACGTCCGGGCCGCGGCCCGCGGTCATCTCGAGCAGCGCGGGCCCGACGTCGTCGCGCTGGTCGTGGAGCGTCTCGCACCCCACGTGCGTGCGTACCATCTCCAGGCGGTCGTCGAGCCGGTCGACGACGACCACACGCTCCGCGCCCCGCAGGACCGCCGCCGCGGCCGCCATCTGCCCGACGGCGCCCGCGCCCCAGACCGCGACCGTCGAGCCGGGACCGACGTCGCCGAGGTCGGCGCCCATCCAGCCGGTCGCCGCGGAGTCCGACGCGAAGAGGGCGCGCGCGTCGTCGACACCCTCGGGCACCGTGAAGGCGCCGACGTCCGCGAACGGGACCCGCACGTACTCGGCGTGCGAGCCCGCGTAGCCGCCCATCGCGTGCGAGTAGCCGAAGCACCCGCCGGGCGCGGAGCCCCACAGCGTCTCCGTGATCGCCGGGTTGCGGTTGCCGTTGTCGCACAGCGAGTAGAGCTCGCGCGTGCAGTACCAGCAGCGGCCGCACGCGATGAACGACGAGACGACGACGCGGTCGCCCACCGCGTGCCGCTGCACCTCGGGCCCCACCTCGACGACCTCGCCGACGAACTCGTGGCCGAGGACGTCGCCCGAGCGCATGAAGGGGATGTAGCCCCCGAGGAGGTGCAGGTCCGACCCGCACGTGACCGTCCGGCGCACGCGGACGACGACGTCCTGCGGGTGCTCGATCGCGGGGTCGGGCACCGTGCCGACCTCGAGCCGGTTCACGCCGACCCACTGCAGCGCCCTCATAGCCGGCCTCCCGTCCCCGCACGCCGGATCGCGATCTCCAGCGGCAGCGACGTGAGCGTCGGGCGTCGGGTCACGGCGCGGTCCGGCGGCATGGTCGCCCCGGTCTCCAGGACCTGCTTCATCGCCCGCAGCCCTTGCCGTGCCTGGGCGCGCGAGCCGTGGCGCGAGGTCGTGCGGAGCCGGACCTCCGTCCCGAACGAACCGGGTGCGGGTGTGAGCTCGAGCTGGGCGTCAGCTCCGACGCCTCGCAGCGCCGCCGGGTCGGGGCGGCCCAGCTCCTCGACGAGCTCGTCGTACGGCCGGTGGACCGTCACCGCGAGCGGCCGGTCGGGGCGGTCGTCCGTGCGACCGCGCCGTCGTACCCACCAGACGACGCCCGCGGTACCTGCCGCCAGCGCCGCGGTCCTGAGCACCTTCATGGTGTCTCTCCCGTCAGGCGAACCGGGACCCGCGGTCTCGAGGCCTCTTCCTCACGCTAGGCCCGTGCGTTCGCGCACGCGCGCAGGCGCAAGGTCTCGCGGCCGGGTGGCCGCGTACCACCCGGAGACCAGGAGGACCATGAGCGCGACGTCGACGACGTCGCCCGCGTAGTACATGAGCTGGGCGCCGGCGCGCGCGTCGGCGGCGGAGACGCCCGCCGGCGGGTGGGCGTAGAGCCACTTGGCGAGCACGGAGTGTGCGGCGACGAAGCCCACGAGCACGATCGCGCGGACGCGGAACGTCGCGCGGGACGGGTGCGGGTCGGGCCCCACGAGGGACGCCGTGAGGAGCCAGCCCGCGAGCAGGACGTGGGCGTGCACGACGAGGCCCACCGGGGCGGAAGCGTGGGCGCGGTGGAACAGCCCCGTCGTGTACAGGAGCCAGAGCCCGCCGGCAGCCAGGAGTCCCGCGACGACCGGGTGGCCGACCACGCGCGCGGCCGGAGATCGCAGCGCTGCGCTCACGCGCCGCGCCCGGGCGGCCGGCAGCGCGCGCAGGAGGAGCGAGACCGGGGCGGCCAGCACGAGGAGCAACGGCGTCAGCATCCCCAGGAGGACGTGCCCGGCCATGTGAGCCGTGAAGCTCGAGCGCGACGCCTCGGCGAGCGGGCCGACGGTCGCCGCGCCCGCGCACGCGAGCCCCGCGTACCAGCACAGGGTCCGCCGCGCGGGCCACGGGCTGCGCGCGCGGGCCGCCCGCAGCCCCGCGGCGTACGCGGCGGCCCCGACGACGAGCGCCACGACGGCGACGACCGTCAGCAGGGGAGGTCCGGCGGCCGGCACGTGCTCGTGCGGGTGCATCAGGCAGGTCCGGCGGGACGCGGCCGACCGGGCCTCGCCCGGCGCAGGACGACGAGGCCGACGACGAGCGCGACGACCGCCGTCCCGATCCACACGACGTCGTAGACGAGGAGGTCCACCTCGTACCGGATCTGGTGGATCCCGAGGATCTTGTGGTTGAGCACGCCGTCGAGGAGCTGGAACCCGCCCAGCCCGGCGACCACGGCACCGACCCACCGCGCCCACGAGACCTCGGCACGGCGGCGGACGTCAGCCAGCAGGAAGAGCCCCCACACGGTGACGAACCAGCCCACGGCGTGGAAGACGCCGTCCGCGGCGAGCGCGACCTGCGTCGTGGACAGGTCGTAGAAGTGGTGCCACTGCAGACCGAGGTGGAACACGAACAGGTCGACGATCGACGCGGCGACCCCCGCTCCGAAGAGCACGCCGGACAGGACGGTCCGGCGGTCCCGGGCACCGGCGTCGTCCGTCACGTCGGCTGCCGCGTCCCGCCCGGCCATCAGGCGCCCGTCTCCTCGTCCGACGGCTCCGACGGCTCCGACGGCTCCGACACGACGAGCGCGCGCAGCAGCTGCTCCGCGACCTCGCGCGGGCTCACGTTCCGGTGCCGCGAGGCGGAGTCGATGATGCGGCGCGCCTCGTCGGCGGAGCACTGGTTCGTCTGCATGATCGCGCCGACGGCGCGCTCGGTGGCGACGGCGTCCGACATGTCGCGGTAGAACCCCGCGGTCGAGTCCTCGAGCTCCGCGAGCTCGAGGCGCAGGCGCACCGCCGAGGCGACCAGCTGGGCGAACGAGTCGGCCGCGGTGAGGAGCTCGGCGGTCCAGGGGTCGGGGGTGCGGGAGTAGAGGTTGAGCGCGACGGCGACGTCGTCCGCGACGGCCGCCGGGACCGCCGCGGCGGAGACGTAGCCCTCCGCGCGGGCCTGCCGCGACCACTGCTCCCAGTGCGCGGCCTCCTCCACCGAGACGACGAGCCGCGAGCCGGCGTCCATCGCGTCGACGCACGGACCGGCGTCGTCCAACGCCTCGGCCTGGTCGCACCGCGCGGCGGCGTCGCTGCTGCTGCCGGCCCGCACGCTGACGCCGGCCTGGCGCATCGTGACGCTGACCTCGAGGCCGTGGTCGAGGATCGTCGCGGCGCGCTCCGCGAACTCCTGCGGAAAGCTGGCGATGCCCATGGCGCGAGCCCCTTCCTGAGGGTCGTCCTCGCGTCGTCGCGAGGACTTTTCACGCTACGTCGGCCGGCGTGAGCACGCGCGCACTCGCGCCCCGACCGCGAGCGGTTGCCAGTGCCGGGCGCAGGACTAGCGTCGCCTCATGGTGACCGTCACACGAGCCGTCGGATGCCCCCCGGACGCGGTGCTCGGCGTGCTCGCGGACGGGTGGTCGTACTCGACGTGGGTCGTCGGGACGGCACGCATCCGTGCCGTCGACGACACCTGGCCCGCGCCCGGGTCGAGGATCCTCCACTCGGTCGGGCTCTGGCCCGCGCTGCTCGACGACGAGACCGTCGTGCGCGCGTGGGAGCCGGGCCGCGGGATCGACCTGCAGGCGCGGGGCTGGCCCGCCGGGGAGGCACGCGTCCGGATCGAGGTGGCACCCGCCACGGACGGGTGCGTCGTCCGCATCGCCGAGGACGCGGAGAAGGGGCCGGGGACGCTCGTCCCGCGGCCCGTGCGCAGCGCGGTGATCGGCCCCCGGAACGTCGAGTCCTTGCGGCGGCTCGCGTTCCTCGCGGAGCGCCGGAACCCGTAGCGCGCCGCGCCTGTCTCCGGTGCGGGCGCCCGCTACCGAGTCAGGGGTCGCGCAGCAGCCGTGCCCACGCGGTGCGCACGAGCGCGCGGCGCAGCGACCCGCGCGGTCCGGCGGCGGCGAGCGCGGCGCGCGCCGCGTTCCACCCGCACGCACCGTGGACCCCGCCGCCCGGGTGCGCGGACGCGCTCGCGAGGTAGAGCGACGCGACCGGCGTCTCCGGCCGGCCGAGGCCGGGCGTCGGCCGCAGGAACAGCTCCTGGTGCACGGCGGACGTCCCGCCGTTGATCGCCCCGCCCGCCAGGTTGGCGTCGGCGGCCTCGAGGTCGGCCGGGGTCTGCACGAAGCGGCCGACCACGGCGTCGGCGAACCCGGGAGCCGCACGCTCGACCGTGTCCTCCACGCGCCGCACCTCCTCGGTGACCGCCTCGCGCGTCCAGCGCGCACCGTGCGGTACGTGCGTGTACGCCCAGGCCGACTCGGTTCCGGCGGGGGAGCGCGAGGGGTCCGAGGTCGTCATCTGGCCGAGCACGAGGAAGGGCCGCTCGGGGACGAGGCCGCGCGAGAGCGCCGCCGCGACGTCGACGAACCCCGCCCGGTCGACGCCGAGGTGCACCGTCCCGGCCGACCGGGCGCCGGGCGCGGTCCAGGGGATCGGCCGGTCGAGCGCCCAGCTCACCTTGACCGTGGGGTGGTCCCACTGGAACCGGCCGAGGTCGCGCACGAGGCGCGGCGGCAGCAGGTCCGCGCCCACGAGGTCGAGGTAGAGCGCGGGAGCGCTCACGTCGGCGACCACGGCGTGGCGGGCCCGCACGTGCCGGCCGTCGGCGGTGCTCACGCCGACCGCCCGCCCTCGCGCCACGTGGACCCGGTCGACGCGCGCACCGGTGACGACGTCGCCGCCGCGGGCGCGCAGCCGGGCGACCAGCGCGTCCGGGAGGCGCCCGGCGCCCCCGGTCGGGACGGGGAAGCCCACGTCCTGTCCGAGCATGGCGAGCAGCCAGCCGAACACGCCGCTGCCGGCGGCGTCGGGCGGGACGTCAGCGTGCATCGCGTTGCCGGTGAGGAGCAGTCCGCCGCCCTCGCCGCGGAACGACTCGTCGGCGAGGCGGCGCACGGGAAGCACGGCGAGGCGCGCGAGGTCGAGCGTCCCTGCCGCCCCCAGGCGGCGCAGCACGCGCAGCACCGGCCCGGCTGCCGGTAGCGGGCTGAAGAGCGCGTCCAGGAGCGGGTCGCGCACGCGGTCCCAGCCCGCGACGAGCTCGAGCCACGCGTCGCCGTCCCCGGGCGCGAACTCCTCCAGCCCGGCGGCGGTGTCCACGGCTCGCTCGCGCAGGACCGCGGCGCGCCCGTCGTCGAGCACGTGGGCCAGGGCGTCCGGCGCGCGCGACCACGACAGCCCGTGGTCCTCCAGGTGCAGCCCGCGGATGACGGGCGACCCGGCGGCGAGCGGGTAGAACGCGCTGAAGAGGTCCGTCTCGTACCCCGGCGCCGCGACCTCGGCGGAGCGGACCGCGCCGCCGTACGTGTCCTGCGCCTCCAGGACGAGGACGTCCCAGCCGGCGTCCGCGAGCGCGTTCGCGGCGACGAGGCCGTTGGGCCCCGCGCCGACGACGACCGCGTCGACGGTGGTCAGGCCCACGGGTCGAGCACGACCTTGATGCAGCCGTCCTCCTTGCGCTGGAACGTGCGGTACGCGTCCGGCGCGGACTCGAGCGGGAGCCGGTGCGTGCGCAGGTCCAGGACGCCGAGCGGGTCGGAGACGTCGGCGGCGAGGGGGAGGACGTCGTCGGTCCACCGCCGGACGTTCGCCTGGCCCATGCGCAGCGTCACCTGCTTGTCGAAGAGCTGCATCATCGGCAGGGGGTCCTTGGCGCCGCCGTAGACGCCCGAGACGCCGCGCGCTCGGTGAGCGGCGCCGCGATCGCGTCGGGCAGGACGCCGACGACCTTCTGCGTGGCCTCGGCGAGAGGCGAGCCGTGCGCCTCCATGCCGACCGCGTCGATGACGGAGTCGGCGCCGCGGCCGGACGTGAGGTCGCGCACCGCCGCGGCGAGGTCGTCGACGGCGGACGGGTCGAGCGTCTCGACGCCGTGCCGCTCCGCCATCGCGCGCCGCTCCGGGACGAGGTCGACGCCCACGACGCGGGACGCCCCGCGGTGGAGCGCGATCCGGGCGGACATCTGCCCGATGGGGCCGAGGCCGAGGACCACGACCGTGCCGCCCGGCGGGACGTCGGCGTACTCGACCGCCTGCCACGCGGTGGGCAGGACGTCCGACAGGTAGAGGTAGCGCTCGTCCGGCGATCCGTCGTCGGGCACGACGACGGGCCCGTACTGGGCCTGCGGCACGCGCAGGTACTGGGCCTGGCCGCCGGGGACCTGGCCGTAGAGCTTGGTGTACCCGAAGAGCGCGGCGCCCTTGTCCTGGGAGCGGACCTGCGTCGTCTCGCACTGCGTCTGGAGGCCGCGCTCGCACATCCAGCAGTGCCCGCACGCGATGTTGAACGGGATCACGACGCGGTCGCCGACCCGGAGGTTCCCGGCCTCCGACCCCACCTCCTCGACGACGCCCATCGCCTCGTGGCCGAGGACGTCGCCCGCGTCGAGGAACATCCCGAGCACCCCGTACAGGTGCAGGTCGGAGCCGCAGATCGCGGTCGACGTGACGCGCACGACCGCGTCCGTGGGCTGCTCGATCCGGGGGTCGGGCACGTCCTCGACGCTCACCTTCTCGCGTCCCTGCCAGGTCAGTGCTCGCATGGTGCTGCCGTCCTTCCGTGGGTGGTGCGTGTGCGTGGTGCGTGGTGCGTGTGCGTGGTGGGGACCGCGTGCTCAGCCCTTGCTCCCCGTCGTCGCCACCCCCTCGACGAAGTGCCGCTGGCCGAGGAAGAAGAGGAGGATCATCGGGAGGGTCGTGATGACGGAGGCCGTGACGACGACCTCCCACTGCGACTCGCCGCCGGGGCCGAACTGGTCGATGAGCGCCTTGAGCCCGCGCGGGATCGTGAACGTCGACGAGTCCTGCAGGTAGATGAGCGGCCGCATGAGGTCGGTCCACGCCGCCTGGGCCTCGAAGAGGAGCGTCAGGACGAGGGCCGGGCGGCACAGCGGCACGGCGATGCGCCAGAACATCTGCCAGTTGTTCGCCCCGTCGAGGCGGGCCGCCTCGAACGGCTCGCGCGGCAGGCCGAGGAAGAACTGCCGCAGCAGGAACACGTAGAACGCGCTCGCGAAGAGGTTGCCCGCCCACAGCGGCACGTTCGTGCCGACGAGGCCGAGCTGGTTCCAGATGAGGAACGTCGGGATCATCGTCACGGCGCCGGGCAGCATCATGGTCGCGAGGACGAGGCCGAACAGAGCGCCCCGGCCGCGGAACCGGAAGAACGCGAAGCCCCACGCGACGAGCGCGCTCGAGACCGTGACGAGCCCCGCGGCCAGCACGGTGACGACGACGGTGTTCCCGAGCCACAGCGCGAGCGGCGCCTCCTGCCACACGGTCACGTAGTTGTCGAGCGTGAACGTGCGCGGGACGAGCCGGTTGTCGAAGACCTCGGCGCGCGGCTTGAACGACGCGGAGAGCAGCCACAGCAGCGGGTACACGAACGCGACCGTGGCGAGCACGAGCGCGGCGAGCACGACCGCGCGCAGCCACCGGCGGCGCGGTCCGCGCCCGGTGCCGCGGGTCCGCGCGGGGGGCGGCGGACCCTGCGCCTCGGGCGCACCCGTCGTCGGGTCCGGCGCGGCGCCCGGGCCGCTCACGGCCGGGCGGGGGAAGGAGGGCGCGGTCGTCATCGCTGCTCCCCCTCGTAGTAGACGAGCCGTCGGGACACGAGGAGCTGGACGAGCGTGACGAGCATGATGACGACGAACAGCAGCCACGCGAGCGCCGACGCGTACCCCATGTGGAGCTCCTGGAAGCCCTCCTGGAAGAGGTAGATGACGTAGAACAGCGCGGCGTCGTTGCGGTAGGTCGAGTTGCCGGCGCCGAAGTAGGCCGAGTACGCCTCGGTGAACATCTGGAACCCGGCGATCGTGTTGATGACGACGACGAAGAACAGTGCGCCGCTGATCATCGGCACGGTCACGGCGCGCGTGCGGCGCCAGAACCCGGCGCCGTCGACGCGTGCGGCGTCGTACAGGTCGTTCGGGACGTTGCGCAGCGCCGCGAGCAGGATGATGACGGCCGACCCGACGGTCCACAGGCTGATGAGCACGAGTCCGGGCTTGATCCAGTTCTGGTCGGTGGTCCACGACGGACCCTGGATGCCGAACCACGACAGGACCTCGTTGACGATCCCGTACTGGCCGTTGAAGAGCAGCAGGAGCAGCACCCCGACGGCGACCGGCGGCGTCATCTTCGGGATGAAGAACGCCGTCCGGAAGAACCCCGCGGACCGACCGGCCTGGTTGAGCAGCAGGGCGAGCGCGAGCCCGACGATCGTGTACAGCGGCACCTGGACCACCGTGTACACGAGCGTGTTCCACAGCGAGAGCGCGACCTTCGGGTCCTGCGCCATCTCGCGGTAATTCTCCAGCCCGACGAACGTCGGGTCGTTGATGACGTCGTAGTCCGTGAACGACAGGTAGGCGCTGTACACGATGGGCCACGCCGTGAAGACGAGGAACCCGACGATCCACGGGCTGATGAAGCGCAGCGCCGCGTTGCGCTCACGGCGCTCGGACGGGCTCGGCCGCCCCCGCCGGCGCCCGGACGGCGTCGCGCGCGGCCCGCCCGCGGCAGGGGTCGGCAGGCTCGGCGCGACGTCTGCCGCCGTCACCTCAGCTCTCCTCGTCCCACCGGGCCCAGGCGTCGTCGAGCGCCTTCTGGGCCTCGTCCTGGGCCTGCGCGAGGGCCTCGGCGGGCTCCTGCTGGCCGTTGAGCACACGGTTCACGGCGTCCTGCCACGCGGTCTCGAACTCGTTGTCCGCGGGGTTGGCGGGCAGGGCGAACGTCGCGTCGTTCGCCTCGTACATGGCGTCGATCGCGTCCTTCCACGGCTGCGGCGCGTCGTCGGGGACGAGGTCCTCGCGGATCTGCTCGTCCGCGTCCTCGTTGCCGGTGAGGACGCCCGTGAACACGAGGCCGTCCTGGGCGCGCGCGTCGGCCCGCGCCTGCGCCGCCTGCACCCACGCGTCGGTCTCGGTCATGAGACGCGCGAAGCGGCACGCCGCGGCGGGGTTCTCGCTCCCGCGCGGCACGGCCCAGGCCGAGCCCGACGCGAAGGCGATCGCGTCGCCGTCGGGCGTGCGCACGGCGTCGAACGCCATGGGCGCGTCGGGCGACGACTCGTTGAGCACGTTGATGTACCACTGCTCCATCGGCATCGCGCCCAGCACGCCCGTCGCGAACTGGTTGCCGGCGCCGAAGAAGTCGGCGGAGTCGCGGTACGTCTTGACCGCCGGGAACCCGCCCTGCGCGTCGTAGACGCCGACGGCCCACTCGAGCGACTCCACCACCTCGGGCGCGTCGAGCTGCGCCGTCCGACCGTCCTCGGACAGCAGGTCCGCCCCGACCGACTTGGCCCACAGCGGGAGGAACTCCGGCAGCTTCGAGTCGAACCCGATGACGCTCAGCGTCCCGCCGTCGGTCCGCATCAGCGCCTCGTTCGCGGCGGTGACCGCGTCACGGTCGGAGCCGTTCACGTCGTCGATCGTGAGCCCCGCCGCCGACAGCAGGTCGGCGTTCGCCATCGTCACCTGGACCTGGTTGAACTCGGGGATGCCGTAGACGCTGCCGTCGAACGTCACCTGCTCGACCGCCGTGTCCACGAACGCGTCCATGTCGACGCTCTCGGCGTCGACGCACTCGTCGAGCGGGAGGATCGCGTCGCGCGACGCGAACGTCCCGATCTGGTCGCGGTTGGCGTAGACGAGGTCGGGCGGGTTGCCCGACGCCACGGCCGACAGGAAGGCCTGGATGTCGAGCTCGCCCTCGGACAGGCGCACGTCGACATCCTCGAGGTCCTGCACGGCGCGGTCGTAGCGGACCTCGCCGATCTCGTCGCCGGTACCGAACCCCATGACCGAGAGCTCGCCCGTCGGCGCCTCGTCGGCCGAGAAGTCGGCGTCCGCGCCGTCGTCACCCGTGCCCTGGGCACAGCCCGTCAGGGCCAGGGCGGCCACCACCATGCTCGTTCCTGCGGCTGCCGCGCCGCGTCGGCGGACCATCATCTGCCTCCTCGTGGGAGCCACGGGGGACGGCAGGGGTGCGCGACGCCACCGTGGTGCTCGACGGCGTCGGCGGCTTGCTGCACCGACGCCGCCAGTGAAGCACCGGCTCTGCCCGCTCACACCCCGAGCCGGTTCTCCGGCGCGCGCGGCCCCGGTGGGCGTGCGGGCACCGGGGGCGCGCGGCACCCTCGTTCCCGTGGTGAGCGAGGACGGGACAGAGCACGGGGACCGGCGCCGCGTGCGGGCGGTCGAGGCCGGGGCGCGCGTGCGCCGCGCGGTGGCGGCCGCGCAGCGGCAGTGGGTGCGCCACCCGCGGTGGTCGCTCGCGGTCAAGGGTGCGGTCGCCGCCGCCGTCGCGTGGTTCGTCGGCGTGCTCGCGCCCGAGCCGTTCTCCGACTATCCCTACTACGCGCCGCTGGGCGCCGTCGTCGCGACGACGAGCACGCTCGCCCGCTCGGTCCGCGAGTCCACCCAGGCGATCCTCGCGATCCTCGTGGGCGCGGCCATCGCGCGCGGCGTCGACCTCGTCCTCTCCCCGAGCGCGCTGTCCGTCGCGCTCGTCGTCGGCCTCGCGCTCCTGTGCTCGGGGTGGCGTCGCTTCGGCGAGATGGGCACGTGGGCGGTGACGTCGGCGCTGTTCGTCCTCATCATCGGCAACGCGGCCAAGGTCGAGTTCGTCGGCGCGTACGCGGGGCTCGTCGTCGTCGGCGCGGCCATCGGGGTGGTGATCAACCTGATCGTCCCGCCGCTGCCGCTCACGCCGACCGAGGAGGCGCTCGACGGGCTGCGCGACACGCTCGTCGACCAGGTCGAGGCGCTCGCGGACGGGCTCGACGGGGAGCGGCCGCCGTCCGCCGAGGAGTGGGAGGAGCGCCGCCGCGAGGTGGAGCCGACGCTCGCCCGGGCGCGCGACGCGGTCTCGCGCACGCGCGAGGCCGCGCGCGCCAACATCCGCCTGCGCCGTCACCGAGAGTGGGCGGCCTCGCAGGTGCGGCGCGCGCAGGAGCTCGAGGGCTCCGCGGACGTCGTGGAGTCGCTCGTCCGGCTCCTCGTCGAGTGGGAGCGCGAAGGGCGCGACGACCTCGCCCTCGGCGCCCGCCTGCGCCCCCTCGCGGCGCGCGCGCTCGACGCCTACGCGGCCGCCCTGCGCTCCATCGGCACCGAGCCCGCCGGCGAGGAGGAGCTGCGCACCCTCGCCGCCCGCGCGGAGGACCTGCGCAGGGCGGTCCGGGAGGCGCGGCAGGAGGTCGACGAGGACTACTTCGTCGCCGGCGCGGTCGTGCTCGCCCTCCGGCGCGGTGCGGCGGTCCTCGCCGCCACCTGACCGCGGTCCCGCGCCGTCTCTCCGGCGCGGCCGCCGCCGCGCACGCAGGAGCCGCCCCGGTCCCGCCGGCTGGTCGGACGCAGCCGTCGCGGGGCCGGGGCGGCTCACGCGGTCAGGAGGTGGCGCTCACGCGCGGGGGGTCACCCGCACGTGTGCGCGTCGTGCTCGACCACGACCTCGCTGGTCACCTCCTCGCCGTCGACCGTCGCGGTCGCGGAGACCGTGACCTCGCCGGCGTCGACGGTCGTGGCGCGCGTCGCGAACGACTGGTAGGCGGCCTTGCCGGGCTGGACGTCCGCGACCGTCCGCGACCCGAACGCCGTCGTGAGGCTCACGTCGGCCGGCACGTCGGACACGTTCGTCGCCGCGACGGCGACGTACGCCTTGCCGGCGAGGCAGCGCGGCGAGACCACCACGTCGAGCTCGACCCCGGCCGGCTCCGCGGCCGGCGTGACCACGAGGTCGCGCAGGCTGCCGGTGTTGTCGAACGAGCCGAAGCCGACACGTCCCTCGGTGAACGTCGTGTCGTTCGCCGTGAGGAGCGGGGTGTCGAGCCCGTCGAGGTACACCGCGACGTCACCGCTGTCCGCGCAGCGCACGACGCGCACGTCGTGCCACTCCTCGTCGGTGACCGCCGGGGGAGCCCCGACCGCGCCGTCCCACTGGTCGTCGATCCGCTCCCGGTCCTTGCCGTCGACCTTGAAGATCCCGTTGTGGGCGTAGATCGTGTTGTCCTGCGACAGGTGGGCGTAGTAGTACTCCGTGTCCGACTGCCAGCCGAACACCACGATCACGTCCCGGTTGTTCACCGATGCCGGGGCGTCGAGCTTGACCTCGGCGTCGAGCGCGAACGAGCCGAGCTCGGGGCCCTCGGTGAGGACGGCGTACTCGAACGGGCGGCGGATGCCGTCCGCCGGGTCCGTGCCGGCCTGCGCGAGCACGATCCTGTCGCCCGGGAACTGCCACTTCGACGGCGTGCGCGG